>JAQVBK010000111.1 GCA_028690365.1 Candidatus Cloacimonadota bacterium | reverse complement strand
ATCAGTGTTTGGGATCCTGAATCGCTTCAACAAGAAAAAGAAAGAAGATTCAAAGAAAGAATGACCCGAACCGATGAACTCGATTATCAAATCGATGACGATGAAGATTGTGATCTTGAATAGGAGAAATAATGTCAGTTGATTATCATGTTCCGGTTCTTTTGAATGAAAGCGTTGAAGCGCTCTTACTTCGGGATAATGGAATCTATGTAGATTGTACACTGGGTGGTGGTGGTCATTCTGAACTAATTCTCACTTCCAATCCCACTGTTAAAGTGTTTGCTTTTGACAGAGATAGCGAAGCAATCAATCATTCTAGTCAAAGACTGACTGATTACGCTGGCAGGATTACCTATATAAATGATAATTATGCAAATGTCAGAACACGTCTAGCTATGGAATTCATTAATTCAATAGATGGAATTATTATGGATCTCGGTGTTTCCTCTCACCAGCTTGACGATAAATCCCGAGGTTTCACTTTCATGAATGAAGCAGATTTAGACATGAGGATGGACAGAAATTCAACGCTCACTGCCAAAGATATAATTAATGAATACAGAGAAGAAGACTTATGTCGTATTTTTTTTGAATTCGGTGAAGAAAGGCAAGCAAGAAAAATTGCCAGTATAATTATAACCAAGAGAAAAACTAGCCCAATTCAAACTACCAGACAGTTATCTGAGATAATTGAGCAAGCGGTTAAAGGCAAATTCGTCATTAAGTCAAAAGCCAGAATTTTCCAGGCTTTAAGAATCGAAGTCAACAATGAACTCAAATCTATAGAAAAATGTTTGAATGATGCTGTCACAATCATGAAATCCGGTGCCAGACTGGTCGTGCTATCTTATCATAGTTTGGAAGACCGAATAGTGAAAAACTTCATAAAAGAATGTGAAAAAGAGTGTATTTGTCCACCACATGTTTTGAAATGCGTTTGTAACAAGAAAGCGACCTTAAAAAACATCACTCGTAAACCCATAATTGCAGGGGACAATGAAATATCATTAAACAATAGAGCCAGAAGCGTAAAAATGCGTATTGCAGAAAAAATTTAACATTACTTGGGAGGGTAAATGCTTAGGAGTAAGGTTTTTATCATATTGTCTTTATTGATTTGTTTCTGGATTATCAAACCTTTGATTTTTAATTCACTAATGAAAGAAGCACAAAAATCAGAAGAGTTAAAAAGATCACTAACTATTGAAAGACTAAACAACACCCGACTAAATTCAGTGAGAATTGAATTAACCTCCCATCAGAGAATTGAGAGTATAGCGATTGCTCAATTGGGTATGATTAAAGCAACTCCCGGTGATATGGTTGCGGAAGTAAAGAAATCGGAAACACGCAAAAGCGATAGTTATACCCTATTAGATCACATTTCTCCTTCCCTGGAAGCTTTGATTAGCAGATAAAAATGGATAAGAGATTCAAGTCTCTGTTGATTTTCTATACGACAGTTATCTTGGTCTGGATTATTTATTTATACAACATCCAGATTAATGATCCCTTTTCGTTCAGAGAAACAAGATACGGCAGATATGAGCCTTCAAAGGAAATCCTCATTCCGGTTAGAGGATCAATCTTGGATAGAAACGGAGAGATTCTTGTAAATTCAATGAATAGCTATCAAATTGATATTGATAGAGCAAGTATCAAAATCATCGCTGAAGATGACGAAAGCAAAATAAAAAAACTCATTAACGATATCGCCGAAGTTGTTTCACAGAATTCAGAAATGAATCGCTCCGATATTCTAAAAAAGCTTAATTCAAAAACCAATAGTCGTTCAGTCTGTCTGGGAACTGATTTTTCTGAAGAAGATATTTTGAAAATTGAAACGGCTTTATCGGAGAAAAAACTGAATGTGTTTATAACCAACTTCAGTTCAATGAAACGAGTGCATACCCGTAACAATCTTGCGGGGAGACTAATTGGAATTTGCTCAGATAACAGCAGGGAATCAGCAACAAATCAATCAATTTACTCGCTCAGAGGAATTTGTGGAATTGAAGCCACTCACAATGATTATCTCAAAGGTGAATATGGTTGGAAGGAACGTTATTTCAGTGGTGACGGCAAGGTCATTCCAATGCCCGGCACCAGAGAAAAATCAGTTAAGAATGGTAATTCAGTAAAGCTTACAATAGATGCAGATTTTCAGGAAGTAGTCGAAAAAAATCTTAAACTGGGATTGGAGAAATATAAAGCCCAGAATGCAATCGCAGTCTTTATGAATCCTTCTAATGGTGAGATAATTGCCATGTCAGGGGTTTCAGCAAAAAATGAAAATTTAAGTGAAATGGAAATCAGAGCTCTACCTAATCTACCTGCCACGTTCAACTTTGAGCCGGGTTCTACCATGAAAGTTTTTACTTCTTTACTTGCAATAGAAGACAATCTCTATAAATGGAATGAGAAAATAGACTGTAAAGAATACAAGATAGGCAGAAGAAGAATTAAAGATGCACATGAATATAAATTTCTCTCTCACAGAGATATTATTGCCTATTCCAGTAATGTCGGAATTAGTAAAATTGTAGAAAAAGTCGGAGCAAACAAACTTTACAATCGCTTAATCGAATTTGGATTCGGCAATAAAACAGGTTCTGGATTAGCTGGAGAATCAAATGGTTTTCTGGCAAAAGTTAATGCCTGGCAAGGCTACTCGCTACATTCAATCTCATTTGGTCAAGAGCTTAGTGTAACTGCTCTCCAGTTAGCTAATGCCTATTGTACACTTGCCAATGGAGGTAATGTTATGCGTCCGATTATAGTCAAAGAAATTCTCGACAATGAAGGAAATATCATCGAAATTTTTGAGCCGCGAATTCTAAGAAAAGTATCGGACACAAAATCTCTGGATTCTCTAAAATCATACATGCGCAGTGTTGTTGACTATGGAACAGCTTCCGGTTTGAAAGTTAACGGAATAAGTTTTGCAGGGAAAACGGGTACTGCAGAGAAAGTTGAGAAAGGCAAAAATGTTTATTCCAAGGAAAAATACATTGCCTCTTTTGCAGGTTATTTTCCGGCTGATAATCCTGAGATTGTTGGTATTGTAATATTTGATGAACCTCTGTACCAATATAGATATGGATCTCAATCTGCAGTTCCGGTCTTTGAAGATATTACCAGAGAAATTCTTACTATCTCTAACTATGCCAACATCAGAAGAAAAGACAGAGAACAAAAAGAGTATATTTCAGCACCGGATGTAGTAGGATTATCATTAAAAGAGGCTGAAGAAATTCTGAAAGCCAAGAACATTGACTACCTTCCAATCATAAATGATAAAAACGGATTTGTCATAAATCAGTTTCCAAAAGCAAATATCGCTTACAGCAGTGATAAAAAGTTAAGCATTGTAATCGATAAAAAGGAAAGAGTTGAAGAAGCGTTTAAAAATGATTCAGTAATGCCCGATTTAGTCGGTTATACCAGTAGAAAAGCTTTACAGATAGCAAAACAAAAAAAAATAAAATTAGTGATTGAAGGTGTAGGCAGAATTATTCAACAGTCTATTCCGGCTGGTAATAAAATAAATTTTGGCGAACTGTGTGTAGTAAAAGCTGAGAATTGAGGAAATATGATTGTCCTGACATTAGAAAACATTATTAATCTGCTCGAAGAATACAATTTATTGAAAAATTCTTCAAATGTTGAATATTTTGATAAGGAATCATTATTTAACAATGTCCACACTGATTCTCGATTAGTAGAATCTGGTGATATATTTATTTGTATAAAGGGCGCAGTTTCTGATGGTCACAGTTTTGCTAGGATTGCTGAAAGTAAAGGAGCATTACTGTTTATTTGCGAGGATCAGATTGAAACTGATAAACCGGTGTTAATGGTTTCCAATTCAAGACAAGCGGGTAGTTTAGTTACTGCACTCCGTTATGGTTTTCCAAGTCGAAAAATGAAACTGATCGGAGTAACCGGTACAAATGGTAAAACAACTGTGACTAATCTCATCCACAAAATATTGTTAAACGATAACATACCTTCAGGACTAATTGGAACTCTGGGCTACAAAATCAATGAAGATGAATATAGCTTGAGCAGAACGACTCCCGATTTCAGTGAACTACAGAAAATTTTTGCCGATATGGTTCATTCAGGTATTCAATGTGTTGTTATGGAAGTCTCTTCTCATGCGCTTGCTTTAGATAGAGTTTTTGGTATTGAGTTTGATTGTACAGTATTTACAAATCTATCACACGATCATCTGGATTTCCACAATTCAATGTCTGAATACTTTGCAGCCAAAAAAACCCTTTTCACTATTAATTTAAAAAAACTTGGTATCGGAATCACAAATCTTGATGATTCGTTCGGAAGAGAATTATTATCATTGCCAAATGTTATCGGAATTACTATCAGAAATTCAAACAAAAATATTTCACTTAGAGAAGATAACTCCAGCTCTTTTGGGATTTACGACATCAAGCAGACTATTGCAGGAACTACCTTTACCCTTGAGAATAAACAATCTAAACATAATTACATCACAAATCTTTCAGGACTGTTCAACACTTATAATTCAGCCTTCGCAATTGCAGCAGTAAAGTCAATTTATCCCCAACTTAGTGAATCAATAATTTATAGCTCACTGAAAAATGCAAGCGTCAGAGGTCGCCTGGAAAGAATTGAAAACGATAAAAATCTGGCAATTTTTGTAGATTATGCCCATACTCCCGATGCTCTTGATAATATTCTGTCTACACTTGCTCAGTTAAATCACAACAGACTTATCGCTATTTGCGGTTCAGGTGGTAATAGAGACAAAAAGAAGCGTCCTTTCATGACAGAAACATGTTTAAGATACGCAGATTTGACTATTATCACTACCGACAATCCCAGAGATGAATTGCCTGAAAATATCATCCGTGATATGACTGAAAATTTTCTTAACAATAGTAAACTCATCATAATAAAAGATAGAGCACAAGCAATAAAGCAGACAATTTCAATGATGAACTCCAATGATATCCTTGTCATTGCTGGCAAAGGTCATGAAGACTATCAGGAGATAAGTGGCAAAAAAATACATTTTTCTGATAAAGAAGAAGTGCAGAAATATTTTACATCTCCCGAAATCTGTTCAGAAGAAGATAATTCCTTCACTATCAGACTTTCATTTCCTCTAGATATCTTACAGATACTGAAGATTCTGAATAAGGAATTTACATCTGCAAATTCCCTATTTGAATATATTTCGACTGATTCCAGAACTATAGAAGAAAACTCACTTTTTTTTGCTCTTAGCGGAGAAAAATTTGATGGTCACAAATTCGTAGAAAAGGTATTGGAAGATAAAACCTGTTATGCTGTTGTTAAAAATTGCTTCAATTTAAATTCTGACAGATTGATTAAAGTAGAAGATGTAAATAAAGCTTATACTCAGCTAGCTGCTTTCTATAAGAGTATCTTCTCTGCCAGGACATTTGCAATTACAGGCAGCACCGGCAAAACAACCACTAAAGAGTATCTTTATAATATTCTGTCAGAAAAGGGAAAAACCCTTAAATCGCTTCAGAATGAAAACAACATTTTCGGATTGTGCAAAACAATCTTTCGCCTATCCAGAGAACATGATTTTGCAATCTATGAATTAGGTTCTAATCATTTTGGAGAAATCTCTGCTATGGCAGATATTTGCAAACCTGAAATTGGTATTGTTACTTCAATTGGTAACTGCCATCTGGAGTTTCTGAATGATTTGGACGGAGTTTTTAAAGAGAAATCAGCATTACTTGAAAAGACCTCATATTTAAAAATTTTCCCATTTGAAGAACACAGATTTTACGATGCAGGGATTGTGGGGAAAAGTTTCGGATATTCAGCAGAAGCAGACTTTCACATAGAAATCTTATCCAGAAATGATGAAGGTTTTCTCTTTAATGTAAATGACTGTAGTTTTTCCCTGCCCTCACGGGTGGATCACAATGTTACTAATGCTGCAATTGCAATTGCTGCAGCATGGAGTATTATTCCAAACAAAGAGATAATCCAGGTCGGATTGAATAAAAAGATTGATACTGAGCTAAGAATGCAGATCATACAAATGGATAAGAAAAACTGGATATTTGACTGTTATAATGCAAACCCTGAATCAATGAAATCTGCATTATTATTCTGGCGTAACTACAAACCCGAACTTATTCATTATGCAATTCTTGGAGACATGCTGGAGCTTGGAACAAAAAGTCAAAAATTACATCAGGATGTTAAAAAAATTCTTGCCGATATACCCTATGAAAAAGTTTTTACCATAGGAAGTGAATCAATTCTTTATCATGGAGATATTCATTTCGTTAATGTAGATGAGTTTATAAACTCAAATGTATTTAGAAATATGAAATCTGAATCTGTGATATTAGTTAAAGGCTCACACGGAATACATCTGGAAAAAATACTTGAAATACTTATGAACAATAAATAAAGTAAAAGGGAGAGTTGATGTTCTATCATATTTTTACCCCATTATCAGAATACAGCATTGTTTTCAATGTATTCAGATATGTTACTTTCAGAGCTTTGGCAGCATTCATCACAGCACTACTTTTTTCTTTTTTTATTGGACCTGTTTTCATTAGAATTCTTCGTAATAAGAAAGCTCTGGAAATCATTGATACTGATTTACCTGATCAGCATCAAAAAAAAACAGGAACTCCAACTATGGGCGGATTGATCATCATGTCAGGACTATTGTTGGCATCCTTTCTCTGGAACAATCTTTCCAACTATTATGTCATTCTCATGATCATAACAACTATTTCATTGGGAACAATTGGTTTCTATGATGACTATCTAAAAAATTTTAAGTTTAAAAAGAAAGGACTTTCTCCCAGACATAAATTGTTAGGACAGATTGCTGTTTCTCTCTTTATAGTCGCAGTAATATATTTTGCCTCAGATGACAAAGTTTCTGCTACGAGTATTACGCTCCCTTTCTTTAAAAATGTCGCAGTTTATATGGGAGTTTTTTTTCCCTTATTCGTAATTTTTCTGATAGTTGGAACATCGAATGCGGTTAATCTCACAGACGGATTAGATGGATTGGCTACCGGTACAATTTCAATAGCAGTGTTCACTCTAGGAATAATGGCTTATCTAAAAGGTAATTACAATATTGCCACTTATCTTAAGCTTGGATTCGTAAAAGAAGCTGGCGAATTGACGGTATTTACATCTGCATTGATGGGAACTTTGGTAGGTTTTCTGTGGTACAATACCAAACCAGCTCAAATCTTTATGGGTGATACCGGTTCTCTCCCACTTGGCGGTATTCTGGCAATGCTGGCGGTTCTCTTAAAGGAAGAAGTATTTTTGGCTATCACGGGAGGCGTATTTGTAATGGAAGCTCTCTCTACAATTATTCAAACTTCATATTTCAAATATACCAGAAAAAAAACCGGCACAGGGAAAAGAGTATTTCTCTGTGCGCCTCTGCATCATCACTTTGAGAAGAAAGGAATCGATGAAGAGAAAATAGTTGTTCGTTTCTGGATCATTGCTCTGTTATTCTCGGCAATTGCACTTTCTACAATTAAACTTCGCTAAATTTATATAATAAAATGAGAGGATAGAAATGAATTTATTAGGTAAAACTGTCGGTATTCTGGGAATTGCAAGAAGCGGTATAGCAGCCGCAAAAAAAATTCAGGATTTGGGTGGTGCTGCTTTTTTAAGTGACAACAAATCTTATGATGAACTTTCATTTGCTAATGAGATTTCTTCTTTATTTGCCTGTGAATTCGGAGGGCATTCTGAAAGATTGTTAAATTGTGATCTTTTGGTAGTAAGTCCTGGAGTACCAAATAACATACCAATTTTACAAAAAGCATACAATAAAAATATAGAAGTTATTAGTGAAATCGAATTGGGTTACAGAATTAAGCATTCTGACAGCAAGATAATTGCAGTAACCGGTTCTAATGGTAAAAGTACTACTGCATCACTTATTCATCACATCATTAAATCGGCCGGCTACAACTGTATTTTGGCAGGAAACATAGGAGATGCTTTTACGAAATTTGAAATTGAAAAACCGGGAATTGACTTCATTGTTCTTGAAATCAGCAGTTTTCAACTTGAATTGATTGAAGAATTCCGTCCAGATATTGCTGTATTGCTGAACATAACACCTGATCATCTTAACAGGTATGACTCGTTTGAAGACTATGCTTTGGCAAAATTTAATATCTTCAGAAATCAGACAGAAAAAGACATAGCAATAATAAACTCTGATGACGATATGACCGCAGAATTCAGAGACCTCATTCCCGCTAACATAAAGTCATTTTCACTCACAAAAAAAACAGAATGCTATTACAATAATATTTTCATAAGTTATGAAACTCCTCACGGATTCCTTTATTTCAAGCCTGAAGAAACCAAATTGCTTGGGAAACATAACATTGCCAATATTATGAGCAGTCTTCTGGCAGTATCAAGCTTAAGAATTGACAAAAATACTTTAAAGAATGCTTTGAACAGCTTCAATCCTCTTCAACACAGATTGGAGTTTGTAAAAACTATAAATGGAGTAAAATTTTATAACGATTCCAAAGCAACAAACACCGATTCAGTAAAATACGCACTTGAGTCTTTCAATGAACCTTTGCGGGTAATAATGGGAGGATCAGATAAAGGTGAAGACTTTGGAGTACTCATTCCTTATTTAAAAAAACATGCAAATAAAATCTATCTCATTGGTGAAACGAGAGAAAAAATGATCAATTCATTCAACGATAGCATCGATTTTGAAACATTTGATACCTTTGAGACAGCAATTGAGAAAGCTTTCAAAGACTCCTCAGAAAATGAAATAGTTCTGCTCTCTCCTGCTTGTGCCAGTTATGATATGTTTAAAAACTACGAGGAGAGAGGAAGAATTTTTAAGGACTACGTAAACTTTTTAGCTGCAACGGCTGGAGAAACTCAGGAATGATAAAGAATTTTGCTTCAGGAATAATAAATTCCATGAATAAAAATTTTGAACAATCAACGAATAATTTCGATTGGTATATTTTTCTGCCTTTTATGATATTAAGTATTGCCGGATTGTTTCTGCTACTTGATATTTCTGCCAGTAGCGATACGCTTGTTTTTATAGGAAAGCAGTTCATTTGGTTTATTGCCTCATCAATTGCAATAGTAATCAGTTTGTCTCTGGATCTGGAATTTATAAAAAAGAATATGATTTTCTTTGTTCTGATAATTTTAATTCTTCTTTTTCTTGTTTTATTAATTGGTCCGGAAATCAACGGAGCCAGAAGAAGCATTAGAATTGGTAGAGTTAGTTTTCAACCAAGTTCATTGGCAAGGATTATCCTTATCTTCTATTTTGCAAAAAAACTGGAAGAAAAAAAACACCTGTTGCCGCAAACTAAACCAGTATTCTTTTTGAAAGAATTTTTTAATCTGATTCTGATTACCGGTATCATGTACGGACTGATTTTAAAAGGAAAACATCTGAGTACTCTCATCATTAGTGGGTTCACTCTGCTAAGTGTTTTATTTGCCGCAAAGATAAAACTGAGAACAATAATTCTCTCGTGTCTGGTCGTAGTTTTTTCAGCTTTGTTAGTTTTATCATTCGGTTCAAAATATCGCAGTAACAGGTTGAATGTTTACTACAGTTATTCACTGTTCTACAGACTTCTCAATAAAGAAGCGCCTCCGATTGAAGCTGATGATTTACAGGTTAAAGAAAGTATCACTGCTCTTTCTAACGGTGGCTTCTTCGGGAGAGGTTCTGAAGGCGGAATGGCAAAGTTTAAATTCTTACCGGAAGCAAAGACTGATTACGTCTTTTCAATTTTGGGAGAACAGTATGGTTTTGCAGGAGCAGTAATAATTTTTCTTTTATATGTTTTAATCTTTTACCGTTCGCTATTCATTTCTTCATCTCATAAAAGTTTTTTTTATTTTCTGACGGGAATCGGTTTAGCTTTGAATATTTTTCTGAATGTCGTTGTAAATATTGGAGTAGCCATGTCAGCACTTCCATCCACCGGAGTTACCTTACCGTTTATAAGTTATGGAGGTACTTCCTTTCTAAACAATTCATTTTCAATTGGAATGCTTTTAAATATCAGCGCACGGAGTAAAATACTATGAATCAGAAAGAACCCCTAAAAATACTGATTTCAGGAGGCGGTACCGGTGGACATATAACTCCGGCAATC
>JAQVBK010000110.1 GCA_028690365.1 Candidatus Cloacimonadota bacterium | reverse complement strand
GCACTAGCAACTGCCGGACTTATTGGAAACCTTGTAAAACAGAATGCTTCCATTTCCGGGGCAAAAGTAGGTTGTCAGGGTGAAATCGGTACTGCATGTGCCATGGCATCGGCGGCTGCAACTCAGTTACTTGGCGGGACTCCGGTACAGATTGAGTATGCTGCTGAGATGGGAATAGAACATCATCTTGGATTAACTTGTGACCCGATTGGTGGATTAGTTCAGGTGCCATGTATTGAACGAAATGCTTTTGCTGCAGAACGTGCTTTAAATACTGCTACATATGCACTTCTTTCTGATGGTCGACATCTAGTTTCTTTTGATAAAATTGTGGAGACCATGAAGCAAACGGGGCATGATTTACCTCACATCTATAGGGAAACTTCGGAAGGAGGCATGGCTTTGATTAAACTCTGATTTTTAAAGAAATATTGAATAAAACAAAATCACTCTGATTTTTTTCAGAGTGATTTTTCATTCATCAGGATTTATTAATTTAGAGAATTGTGTTTTATAACTTTTGCGTCAACCATGTAAATGATATCTTCACAAATGTTTGTCGATAAATCACCGATTCTTTCTAAATCATGTGAAATTTTCATAAGCAAGAAGCTCCTTTCAATTGCGGACGGATCCTGTATCATATAAGTAAGCAGCTCTCTGGTTAACTGATAGTGATATTTGTCCAAAACATCATCCTCATTGAGTACTGAATCCGCTAAATCTACATTTTCATCGATAAAAGCAGTAATCGCACTATTCAACATCTCCGTAGCTTTCTCAGCCATGCGAGGAATATCAATCAAAGGTTTAAGCTCCGGCTTGTTGATCAACGTCAGGCTTCCTTCACAGATATTAACCGCATGATCAGCAATTCTTTCCAGATCGTTGTTTATTTTCATAGCCATCAGAACTGTGCGTAAATCAACTGCTTTTGGATCATATCTGGCGATGATTGTGATACATGTTTCTTCAATTTCCAATTCTTTCTTATTAGCAATTGGCTCTTTTTCATTAATTACTTCATTAAGTAATTTTTCATTTCTTTCTACTAATCCTTTGACGCTTAGTTCAATCATTGATTGTGTGTGAAATGAATATGAGATTACATCTTTTTTTAAGTTTTCTATACTTCCCGACAGCACATTTCCTCCTGAATTTTTTTTTAACCAAATCTTCCGGTTATATAGTCCTCAGTTCTTTTAATCAACGGCTTTTTAAAAAGATCAATAGTTTTATTAAACTCCACCATAACTCCTTCGTAAAAAAAAGCAGTGTATTCAGATACACGGGCTGCCTGAGCCATGTTGTGAGTAACAATAATAATGGTGTATCTTGAACTCAATTTTTCAATCAGTTCCTCAATTTTGAGTGTTGCCATTGGATCCAATGCTGAAGTGGGCTCATCCATCAGTAAAATCTCGGGTTGCGCCGCAAGTGCTCTGGCAATGCACAGTCTTTGTTGCTGTCCTCCTGACAAACCTAAAGCATTTTTCTCTAATCTGTCTTTTACTTCATCCCACAACGCTGCATCTCTTAGAGAAGTTTCAACAATTTCATTGAGTTTATTCTTGTTTTTTATGCCGTGAATTCGGGGACTGAAAACGATGTTTTCATAGATTGATTTGGGGAATGGATTTGGTTTCTGGAATACCATGCCAATTTTTCGCCTGAGAGTAACAACATCAAGCCGCGGCTCGTAGATATTTAACCCTTCAAAAATAAGTTTTCCATGAATATTACAGATTGGTATCAGGTCATTCATTCTGTTTATTGCTCTCAGGAAGGTACTTTTGCCACAACCACTGGGACCAATAATTGCTGTTACTTTTCCTTTTGGCAGGATTGCATTTACTTTTCTGACTGCTTCATTATCGCCATAGCAGACTGAAAAATCTATGGCTTTGATGTGAGCATCACATTCCGGTAGTGAAAGAATTCCGGTTTCCATAGATTTATGATCGGAAACACAGCATGTGAAACTTTTTTTGTCCAACATTTATTAACCTCTCATTTTCTTTGAAATTCTTGCTCTGAAATAAATGGCTATCAGATTTAAGCAGATAACTAACAGAATCAGTGTCAGTACCATTCCATATTGAACATGTCTGATTTGGTCAACTGCTTCATGTTCAGTAGCAAGATTATAGATATTCCACGACAGTGCGGGTGTAGGTTGACTGAACACTTCAAGAAGTTTTAGTGGTTTACCTACACTGACTGCGGCAGTAAATATAATAGGTGCAGTTTCTCCGGCTGCTCTTCCCATACTGATAACGGTTCCGGTCAATATGCCGGGCAGAGCTGAGGGAATTACCACTGAAATTACCGTGTAGAGTTTATTTGCCCCCTGACTTAATGCGGCTTCTCGAAAAGTGTTGGGAACAGCTTTAATTGCTTCCTCTGATGATCTGATGATGGTGGGCAGAATGAGTATTGCCAGAGTGAGGGAGCCTGCCAAAACACTTTTTGAAGAAGAGACTCCTATGGTATTAATAAAAAAAGCCAAACCAAACAAACCAAAAACAATACTTGGAACTCCTGCCAAGGTGCTAATAAAAGTTCTCAGAATACTTATTAGTATTCCATCTTTGGCAAATTCAGTTAAATAGATTGCTGCAATAATCCCTAAGGGTACTGAAAAGAGCATAGCTCCCAAAGTAAGGTAAAGTGTTCCTAACATTTCAGGCCAGATTCCTCCGAAGAAGTGAGAATCAAAGGATTCATCTGTGAGAAATCCCCCATAGAAAGTAAATTTCGGGAGCATCATTTCTCTAAGATTATTTTCCAAAAAGTCAAACATTGGTTCAAGCTTAGTTCCGGAAAAAGTATTTTTGCGAGCAACAAAAATCTTTTTTCCCATCTCGTTACTATCTGAATAATCCCATTCCTCACTGAACAGTATTTCATTCAATAAAATTTTAGATCTGTCCCATCTGGTCTGTCCATACTGATTTCTCATCAATACAGGAGTTTCTTCACCTGGTTGCGGACCAAACAACTTTGGGATCAATGCTTTGATTTCTTTCAAATCATCTCTATATTTTTTCTTTTCACTCCAGCTCATACTGGAGAATTCTGCCTCAAATTCATCCAAATAGGCATATATTTCTTTTCTCATTTGAAATGCCCGATTATAGTCATTGTTAATTTGTTTATGATTTCCACGACCGAATTTTTCCAACTGGAATCTTCTGAACTCAATTGTTCAGGGGAAAAAATATGCCTGTGACCCCTTAACAATAATTGGTAAGAGTAATATAATCAGAGACAATCCCATAAGAATAATTGATATGAAACCAAATCCCGAGAATGATTTATCAATAACTTTTCTGGTGTTTAACTGCATATTGCGTTACATCCCTTTCATTTTTTTACTGGATTTTGCTACAATTCTTTCACTAATAAAGTTGCTTATAAAGGAGAAAATCAACAGACATAAAGCCATTGCAAAGAGTACGTGATAACGAGAAGAACCAGTGACATGATCAGCTTCTCCCATATCGCCGGCGATGGTAGCTGTAAGTGTTCTGATTGGTTCAAAGATATTGAACCACGGTGAAGGGATTTGAGCAGCATTACCTGAAGCCATCCAAACCACCATAGTTTCACCTACTGCTCTCATCATACCCAAAATTACTGCTGCCAGAATACCACTGCTTCCGGCAGGAATGATAATTTTTGCTATGGTCTCAGCTCTGGTAGCCCCCAGAGCATAACTGCCTTCCCTCAACTCTCTTCCAACAGCCTGTAATGCATCTTCTGAAACACTGACAATAGTAGGAAGAGCCATTATCCCAAGTACTAGTGAAACATTAAAAGCATTAGTTCCGCTGGAGATGTTCATCATTCTTATTTCTACTGCCAATTGATATAATGAAAATACAATGATTAATTCGATTATTGTGAATATAAAAAAATGAATATATTTGCCTCTATTTGGAATTTTTTCGTTTATCAGATCTGATACGATGAAATTTACCAGAGTTAGAACCGGTAAAAAAACAATCCAAACTGCCAATGACAACAGTTTTCCGCCTTCATTCTGCAAAAGAGGGGCAAAAATAACCAGAGCAAAAAATCCATAAGCAACAGATGGAATTGCTGCCAGAATTTCTATCAGTGGTTTTACTATCTGTCTGAATGAAAATGGCATTACGTCACTCAGACAAACTGCGGCTGATACTCCTAATGGAACAGAAAACATGACAGCACCAATGGTTACGATAGCAGTTCCAAAAAACATGGGGAGAACTCCGAATTCTGCTTCTGCTGAGGAAGGAAACCAATTTGTGCTTGTGAAAAATTCCTTAAACCCTTCAATTTGAAAAAAAGGTATTGCATCTTTAGCTATAAAATAAATAATAAAAAGTACTGTGAGAGTTGATACAGAAGTTATTGTGAATAGAAAAAGATTCATAAGAGCAGAGCCAAGTCTTCTGACCTGGCTTGCTCTTTTACTGAGTAGTAGTTCTTTTTCTATACCGGGTTTATAAATCTGCTCGTTTGCCATTATAGAAACCGATATTAATATTTTGTTACCGGAATAAATCCGATAGATTCAATTATTTCCTGACCTTTGGGAGAAAGATATAGAGTGATGTAAGAGTAGAGATGAGATCCCATTTTTGGGTACTGATTGGTAAACATGTATAATGGTCTGGCTATCGGATACTTACCGGAAACAACTGTTTCGGGGGACGCTTCAATGTTATTAACATTTACAGCCTTCACTGTTTTATCGAGAAATCCCAAACCAATGTAACCTATTGCTCCTTTAGTACTTTGAACTCGTTGTCTGGCTGCACCATTACTGCCGACATATTCAACTTTATCATTCATTTTTTCTTTTTTCATTACCAGAGATTCAAATGTCTCATAAGTTCCACTATTGGTATCACGACTGATAACCACGATTTTCTCATTTGGTCCTCCAACTTCTTTCCAGTTTGTGACTTTGCCAGTATAGATATCTTTGATTTGTTCAACACTGAGGTTTTTTACTGAATTTGCTGGATTGATAACTACAGCGATTCCATCGAGAGCAACAACATGTGCTACAGGCATGATACCGTTATCTACTGCCGCTGAAAATTCTTTATCTTTCATAAATCTGGATAGAGTTCCTATGTCACATGTTTTATTCATGAGACTCTTTGCACCATTTCCGCTACCAGATTCACTTACTGTGATGTTAACTTTTGGATTGAGCTGCATATAGTATTCTGCAAACGCTTTTGCTATTGGTCCTACAGTTGTGGAACCGTCTATCACAATTTTGTCCTGAGCTGACAATAATACACTGAACAGAGCTATCAAAGCAACAAGTATTATTCTTGAAATCTTCATTTTTTTCTCCTAGTTTTTATTTTTTTTACCACTTAACTTCTGTACCAAAATAGAGAGCCATACCGCTATCTTCGCCATTATTTAGATCAGCATTTTCCAGATAATCACCTGTATAATCTTTGTTGGGCATAAGCATAGCCATTCCAGCATAAATCTTGGTATTTTTGTACATTTTGTAGGTTACATCAAGTGAGAATTCATTGTAAATATTCTCTCCTGAAGCTTTGTCAATATTCTTGGAATTGTCATTGAACATCCAGAAGTTAAATCCGGTTCTCAGATTCTTGATTGGAGTATAACCAGCACCGACTTTAATCATCTGATAGCCATTATTAGCGACAGTAAGTACATTATATCCTTCTTCTCTGTCAGCAATGCCTAATCCGAAGAGTTCATTTTCATCAGCAGTATCGGCATCATCTCCGCTAGCCATAAAGAACTCGACCATCGCATCAAGTTTTTTATCATTCACTTCTGTTTCAAAATTGATTCCCAAATCAACCAACATGCCTGAATACTTCATTTCATCATCTCCATCTTGTCCATTGCTTCCAGTTTGAGTAGCAAATTCAAGATAAGGAGAAATCATGCCGTCCATAAGACTGGCATCAAATTTTGCACCAAAAACCATTTTAGCATCTACAACAGCTTCTTTGCTGTCTGCAGCATCTATAGCTTTTTTAGCGGATCTGAGAAAATATGCGTCAACGTTAACAACATCAGCAAGCTTTTCCATTCCACCATACAGCCCCCAGATAAAATTGCTGTTGTCGCCTTCAGCAGTATCAAAAGGCACACCATTGTCTTTTACTATAAAATGATAATTAACAAAGATGTTTTGATTGTTGTATCCCAGCATCATTCCGTCTAACTTTTTGTAGAGGATGTTAGAATTGCCATAATTCCAGTCTTTTCTACCCATATTAAGAGTTATAGGGAGATTTAACAGATTCTTATACTGCAAATAAGCTTCCTGAAGAGCAAACCAAGCATCATCAAACTGGTCTCCATCGCCTGTTTTGTCTTTGCCGAAATTCATCCATTTGTCTCCAGTGCCCTTTCCTTCAAAACGGGTATTAACAAAACCCATAATGTTCTTGTTCAATTCGGCTTTGAATTTAACATCTACTCTACCATGTCCGAACAATTTTGCATCATTGCCTTCTTCAGTCGTATCATCGAAATCAGTGAAATCCATATTGTTTTCACTAACCATCTCCATCAATACACGTCCACCCACAGAAATTTTCGGGTAATCATCTTCTGCTAAGAGTGTTGTTGTAACTAAAGCAATCGCAGCTAACAGTGAAAGATATTTTTTCACATGTCCTCCTAATGTTTTATTTGCCTGATTTGTACAGATAGAGAGTTAAGTAAGAATAAATCGATTGTTAAGATTGCGTTAAGAATTAAATTTGTTGATTCATTTTTGTAATAGAATGATGATTATTCTGGAAACTGTGTGTAATTCTATGAAATTTTTATTTTAAAATTTGCATTGTGACCAATGGTCATTAATATTTGGAATATGAAAAAAATAAGAGCGATAAGCAATAAACAAAAATTAGAAAAGAAACAGATGATAATTAATTCTGCAGAATTTCTTTTAATGGATTCTGATTATAGGCAAATTACTGTTGATATGATTGCTAAAGAAGCAAAGATCGCCAAAGGTACAGTATTTTTATATTTTAAAAGTAAAGAGGAAATTTTTCTGTCCTTAACTAAGCAGTTAACTGAATACTGGTATTACAGACTAAAGACCATTTTAGAAAATGAGTTAAAAAAAGGCGAAGCAGTAAGCATTGAAGGTTTTGTTTCTTTAATAGTAAAATCCTTAGATAATGAGCTTTTTCTAAAAATGCTATCAATACTTGATGATACTTTGGAACAAAATAGTGATAGAGAGTTAGTTTATCAGTACAAACTATTTTTAAAACATCGACTCTTAAACCTAGGAATTCTTATAGAAACTATTTTCCCTATCCTGGCATGTAACGATGGGATGAAAATTATCAACAACCTTTTTGTTTGTCTGATTGGTAGTTATAAGGTTTCTTATCAGTCTGGAATTGTTAAAGAAATATCTCTGATGTCTGGAATGGAGATATTTATCAGAGATTTTTGGCAAATTTTTACAGAATTGGCAGTTTGCTATTTGAGAGGATTTTTATCAAATCATTAATTTTTTTTTAAATAAAATGACTGACGGTCATATAAACGGAGGAAGAATGAAAACAGTATTAATTACAGGGTGTTCAAGTGGAATTGGTCTAGAATCTGTTGAATTGTTTCAGAGAAAAGGATGGAGAGTTATAGCAATTCTGAGAAAAATCAATCAGGATTCAATACCGGTCAAGCTAAGTAACGTCTATTGCTATGAAATTGATATCTCATGTGCTGAATCAGTAAGAAAAGGTGTAAAACTAATTGCTGAGAATCATCATAAAATAGATGTCCTGGTCAATAATGCAGGCATCTATTTAGCAAAACCTTTGGAGTTCATGAAATATGAGGATCTAAAAAGAATTCTGGAAGTTAATTTATTGGGAACTATTAACATGACCAAAGAATCAATGATGTTGTTTTGTAAGTCTGTCCCAGGAATAATCATCAATGTATCCTCAGTAGCGGGAAGGACTACATTTCCATATCAATCAGTTTATCATGCTTCAAAATGGGGATTGGAAGGATTCAGCGAGGGATTGAATTATGAATTGAAACATAAAAATATTACAGTAAAACTAATTGAACCCGGTATGGTGAAAACAAGATTGTATGAATCTACGAAAAAACTTTCAAATACAGACATTACTAATGATTATAAACATAGTTATGATAGATGGCTTAAATTTCTGTACAAAAATTATGAAAATGGTTATAGTCCTGTATTAGATGCTAGAACAATCTATAAAGCTGCAACAGATGGAAAGAACAAACTCAGATATACTACTGATTTCACAACGAGATTTACTTTATTCCTAAGATATATATTGCCGTTTCCGTTGTTTATACGAATTATTCAGTACTTGTGCAGATGAAAAAATGAAACAAGAAAAATGGATTACAATTTAAGATAACTCTGAATAGAAAAAAAAGTTTAGGAAGTTGAAAATTGGAATGAAATTTAAGTTAATATGAGGAGAGTATATTATTTTCTCCTCATTTTTTTAACATTGCTTTGGTAAACATAAGCTCCGGAATAGTGGCATCAAATTCTATTTCATCAATGAAGAACTCAGTTCCTTTACCTTCTTTCAATTCATCTTTGAAGACTGCCTGTTTGGCATACCAGCGATTACCGGATTGATCTGTATCCAGTACTTTTACACTTTTGAGCAGTTTACCGCTTTGAGCATACCATTCCTCATAAAGCGGTATTGATTTTTCCTTATCGACGTAGAATTTTTTCTTTTCGTAAGAAACATCAGATCTTTTAGCAATTAGTTCAAGAATCCAGCAATCACGTTCAAGATATGTTGTTTCACCAGAAACTAATGCGGTGTAGAGCTCAGTTAACTCCACTTCATCCATGAAATCCTCGTATGACAGGTCAGAGCCCATAACTGATTGTTTGAGCATGTTACCGGAGATTTGTACAATGCGGTCAGATGAAGGATTGTATATCCACAGATTATCATCGAGTTTCAGCATTTTTGTTCCTTTATCACGGGGTGGACTGAGGTATTCAGAAAAAGACTTCTCATTTCCCTGAGAATAATTTATCGATGAGACTGTTCTGGTGGCACGCCTTCCGTTAATAACCATTCTGCTGGTGGTTATTATGCTGCCTGAGTAAACATTTTCATCAATTGCTTTAAGAATTTCATTGCCATCGGGCAATTCAGCAAAGAGAATCCCGAACAGAAGTGTAATGCAGATAAATAGATATTTCATGATTCCAACTCCTTGAAAAGTTGTGATGTTTTTCGCTTAAAAATTACCATTCCTGCCAAGACAACTCCCAGAAAGGGAGATACTACCCCCGGCAAAAATCCCCATAAACACGATTTTAGGCTGAGACTGGTATAGATAACATTTTCACTTAGAATAGTGGATTCCCGATTATACGCTCCTACATCCATGCCGTGAATATTAAAATACCAACTAACCAAAGCTCCCAGAGCAGTTCCAATCAGTGAACTGATTATTCCCAATACGATTGCTTCAAGTAACAAAGAGTTATAAAGATGGTGTTTCTCTTCACCCATAGCCAGACGAATTCCGATTTCACCGTATCTACGAATGCAGTTCATCAGACCGGAATTCCACAGCACAATTCCCATGATAAAAATAAAGACAACTATCATGATTCCAAAAGAGACATCCATCATTTGGATAATTCTACCCAATCCATTCTGATCTGTGAGAGAAACCATAACCGGGGAGAATTCATTTTCTGTGGAGTGTTTTAGATTGAATGTTTGCTTCATTCTTTCTATATTTTTTTGCTTGTATGTTCCATCCTTGCTAAATCCGAGTACTTCTGCAGCTCCGTTTTCCATATCAAGAAATTTTCTGATATCTTCTATATCGGCAATAACTCCGCCCCGATCCATTAACTCTACACCAAACTTCAGAGTTCCTGCTATCTGGAAATTGGTGAATGACATTGAACCGGAAACTGTAGAGCCAATTAAGGTTATTGTGTCGTCTATTTCTAAACCAAGTCTTTCGGTAATGGATTGACTAATTAGCAATTCGCCGGGCTGAGAGGGGAGAGCTCCTTCCACCAGAGCTTCTTTAAGATTTAACAGTTCAATTTCTTTATTATCTTGCAAAAGATTTACCCCAAAACCAACAACATCGCCCTGAGCAATGGTATTACCTTCTTCATCGGGGAAGTCCAAAAGCGCACCAAAGTTTATTCTTTGAACCCAGTAGAAATTGGGATAATCTGCTGTCCACTTCTTAAAGTCATCCTGAAAGTCCAGAAATCCCAGATCATAAGGTTTGAGATTGATGGTTTCAGCATATGCTTTAGTAACAATTTTTACATGACCGGT
>JAQVBK010000109.1 GCA_028690365.1 Candidatus Cloacimonadota bacterium | reverse complement strand
TGGAACCAATATAAAAGGTGGCTTAAAAAATCCTCTGAATAATAGACAAGCTTTGACTGTAGCTTTGCCGTTGCCGGAAGGATACTGGAATAATCCCAAACGTCATTTTTCTGCCCTGAGCATCAGACTATATCTGCTTGGTCTGATAGTGTCACTGGGATTATTCATTCTCTGGTTTATGAAAGGACGCAATAGACAGATTTTCCCTTCAGTGGAATTCTATCCGCCCGAGAAAGTTACTTCTGCAGATGTAGGTTATATTATTGATGGAAAAGCCGACAACATTGATGCCACTTCATTGATCATAAGTCTTGCGGAAAAAGGGTTTATGACAATTACAGAAGAGAATGAAACTATTGAATTTACCAAGAAAAAAGACGTTGATGATTCTATTAGTCCTCTTGAACAATACATGTTTAAAAAAATCTTCGAAGACAGAGACAAGGTTTCTGTGGAAGATTTGAAAGGTGAATTTCATGTTGTGATTGATAGAATCTGCTGGTCAGTTATTATGAAATATTCTAAAGATTCTGCGAAAAACAGTAAAGACTTTGATGGAAAGATAAACACGGGATCATCAGCTCTAAACGACTTTGTAAATTCTCTGGTGAAAAAAGATCCTGATGCTGACTTACTGAAGGCGGATAGATTTTCAATGCAATTATTTGACAAGCCGCCATTTCTGTTTATCCTACTTGCCGGGATAATTGCAATTGTCCCTTTATTCATGGTGTTTTATGCGGGATTCAGTTCAGTCCCATACGGGACAATAAGTGGTCTTAATATGTCTTCAATGCTTTTAGGGATGATTATCTTTTCTTTTGTTACTCTGATAATTATCATTCTCAGTCATATACATATTATTCCGGGAAGGTCTAAAAAAAGTCTTCCTGGTTTGATAGTATTTTATTTGGCATTTGGAGGTGCTGTCTATTTCACAGCTGTTAAACAAGGCGGAATGCCTTTTTCATTATACTTTACAGGTTCTTTAACATCTCTGATTTCAATATCTTTTGTTCAGTTATTTAATCTAAGAAGAACTCCGGAAGGTGTAAAAATTTATGAGAAAGTACTAGGCTTCAGAAATTTTATTGAGTCAGCAGAAAAAGACAAAATCGACACATTGTTTGAGTCAGATCCATCTTATTTCTACAACATTCTTCCCTATGCGCTTGTATTGGGATTGAGTGATAAATGGGCATCTCATTTTAGCGAACTATCTCTGCAACCCCCGCAGTGGTATCAGGGACGACGTGATGAAGCATTCAGAGTAGACAGATTTACCAGAGATTTTCAGGATAGATTCGAAAAGATTAATTCCAATATCAGCTACAATCCGGCAGCAGCTTCAGCATCTTCTTCATCTGGATCAAGCAGCAGCAGTACATCGGGAGGTTCTGCCGGTGGTGGAGCTGGCGGCGGCGGTGGAAGAAGCTGGTAAAATATTGCATCGATTCAATTCTCAGGACTGAGAGAACACCAGGAGGATAAATGATTGACCTGCTTATACCTATGTGGATGTTAACAGTAACATGTATGCAATTGATACCATGGAGTATCATAGGCATACACGGTATCTTTCAGAAGATCCCTGATGAATATCAAAAGGACTGCGATGTTTCAAATACGATCTATAAATTTATAATTGACCTGTTTCAGAATCAAATAGTAATTCTATTCAGCGTTCCTTTGGGCATCATACTGCTGGATCAGGTTGAAATTTATGGTCTGATACCTACATTACCTCTGTATTTCTACATTCTGTCATTTCTGTTGGGATTATCATTGATTTTTCTGGGGGGGGTGGTTTCGAAATATGTCATATTCTTTATGCAAAGATACATGAAAGATCAACTTGAACATGATCTTAAACAGTATGCTTATAACATGAGATCTTATATTAAATACAAACCCTGGCAAAGAATCCTTTTGAGTTTCTTTAACGGTCTTTCAGAAGAATTACTGATGAGGGTTTTCCTGATGGGTTTGCTGATAAACTATTTTGGGGTATATCCGGTTATTGCGTTACTTATTTCAATATTCTTAAATGGACTTCATCATACTAAACAGGGAAGGATTATGGGCTCAATACCTGTAGTCATTATTCAATCTGTTTTCGGCGTTGTATATCTGATTTTTAATGACTTTCTTCTGATTGGACTTATGCATATGGGGGCAGATCTGGCAGCGTTGTTTCTGTTAGGACTCCTGAATCGAAATAAGGGAAATGAGCAAGTTAGCTAATTGCTATTTAGATAAGAAGAAAAATTCAAAAACCTATCGGAATATGATCAATTGCTTGGCTTAACTCCTTTGCAGGCAAATAATAAGCTTGGTCCTGAACAAAATACATAATCATGTTCTTCTACTCTTTGCTGTATTTGTTTTGGTATATCTTTGAAATCACGTCTTAACTTGCAGAATTGTCTATAGAGATACTCACTTCCTCCACCGGCAATAAATTCTTCTTTATGACGTTTTTGCCAGTACTGCTTTGAACTCCTGCCAGTCTTTGCTGATGTGGCATATTTTTTAAGGAATATCTTTTCTTCCGGACGAGAATAGGGAGGGACGAGAAAATTTATCTTTTCGTTCTGCAGCATGTCAATATCCTGCAGTTTGGCATTGTAAAATAAGTAGGGCAGTTTAGTACCGATTCCCCAATCTCCCCTCTTTAAAAGCTTTTGACCTTTTATTCTATGCAGAGCAACTCTCTTAAAAATTATTTTTTGTTCAATTGTAAATTCATAATGGTTGTTAAAGCTTTCCTTAATCTCCGAAGTTGCATTATCAGGTTCCATACACAAAAGGACACCTCCGGGCTTCAGAACTCTCACCATTTCATCAACTGCTTTTTGCGGATATTCAAGATGCATGAGCAATGTCTGACACATAACTGTATCGAAGGTGTTATCATCATATTGCAGGCTATAGCAATCCATCTCTTTGAACTCAAAAGATATATTGTGAAAGTTATTCTCTGCATATTCCCGGGCTTCTTTTAGCAATTCTGTAGAAATGTCAATTCCAGTATAATGTGTATTATTATAGTATTCTAAGAAAAGCGAACCCAAATAACCAATTCCACAACCGACATCCAGAACCTTCTTTGAGTGTTTCAATCCAGCCCATCCGGCGACTTTTTCAACTTGCTCAGGAGTCCACATATTTTTGCGGGGATCAATTAAAGCTTCTTTCCACTTTTTGTTAGACCAGTCGATTTCTTTACTCATCAGTTTTGCTCCAGGTACCATCTATTTTTTCTGCTCTTTTTTGCAGCTCCTTACTTCTAATTTTCTCATATATCCCCAAAATCAAAATACGAAATTTCAATCTTATGAATCTTTGTCAAATCGTTGCTGCCAACTTTTTTGTCAAATAACTTTCCCAAACTATAATTATCGGCAGTGAAAAGATTACAATTATTCTTTAGAGACTTAGAATTTTTTCAGCAATATCTCAAGGTAAAAAAAACACGAGCCCCAAAACTATTGCTGCCCGTGTTTTTTTATTAGGTAATGAATAACTGAATGATAATTTATTGAAAAACTACTCTACCAGATTCGTATAAAACGCTTTTCCGCTAAAGGAACCGAAATAGCCCATTCCGCCATTAACGCCACCATATTTATAACCTTCGTTCATATAGTTATAACGGTGAAAATTTTCATCAACGCTGTAGAGAAGCGTTTCATAATTACCATAGAAGAAGTAAGTTCCCAGAATAACATCGAACTCCACCTGATAGCCATTTTTTACAGTCTGTGGCTGGAAAGTAAAACAAAGGACTACTTGTTTACGATAGTATTCATACTCATATTTGTCCAGTTCATCCAGGATATCTTCATAATCATCATTAGCTAGTTGATAGTTTGCATAAGCTTCCAGACAAGTATTCTTCATAAACAAATTTACAGGAGAATTATCAGCAGAAGAAATTGTTAAAGGTATCTCCTTATTTTTGTCATATTTTAGATCTGGAAATATTGCATTTTCATCATCAGTAAAGCCTTCATTAATTGATACTTCTACATGTTTCGGAACGGTTGTTTCCGCCCAGATCAGATTTTCTCCTATCTTTGCCTTCAGCAGATAACGAAAGCTTTCTTTTATAGTCAACGTCATATCAGGATCACAATATCCCAGTTCATGAACATATGCTAGTCTGACAGAATCGGTTTTAGTATCTTCCGTATTGTACTCTAAAATATAAACTTCCGCATCCGCTATATACATCTCAGAAAAATCAGAATCAGTGGCTGTAGCTGATCTACCTACAAAAATAGGATGTTTGACATCAATTTTACCACCTTCTTTCAATAAACCGGTTATGATATACATATCATCTTTGTATCTTTCGGGACCAGTCAAATCACAGGATATCAGGATAACTCCCAATAAAATCAGCGCAATAATGTTTTTCAGCATTTTTCCTCCTACCATTCAATGTTTATGCCCATAAAAGGCAGAAATGGGAGCATATCGGATTTATTTTTCTTGAAGAAAGTACGACCCTCGTCATCAACTGCAGGAAGATATTCGATAAAATCAACATTCTCTCTGGCAAACACATTGATGATTTGTAAGTAACTTTCAATAGTATACTTTTTCTTATACCATTTGGTTTTAAAACTCAGGTCTGTACGGGAATAGGCTGGCAGTCTGACTCTATCCATGTAGCTATAGAAGATTTCAGCATTGTCATCAATATAGATTCTTTCCGGTTTCTGGTAAGGCTGACCGGTAGCAAACTTATTGGTTATTCCGAGTTTAACTTCTGACCCAAATAATCTGAATCCGGTTTGCTGAGTTAGGTTGTAGGTTTCAACCAGATTAAAGCTGTGAGTTCTGTCATATTTGGGATAATAATATTGCTCGCTGCCATCAGCAGGATCTGTATTCATTGTATCAGTTTTTTTGCGGGTGATGCCAAAACCATAAGACAAGAATCCTTCTATACCTTTCCAATTTGTTCTGAGCAGAAGATCAACGCCGTAAGAGAAACCTTTTCCTTTATTGAACATATCACAAAGCATAGATGAATCATTTTGCCAGTCATCGTATGATTCACTTCTGAACTCAACCAAATTGTCCATATCTTTGTAATAAGCTTCCAACTCCAAAACATGATTCAGACCCAACATTGTTCTATAGCCCAGAATAAAGTGATCGGAGACACCCGGTTTCAAAGATTTATCTAATGGGAACCAAACATCAAGAGGCGCAAAACCAACGTTCATCGTATTCAAATACTGATGAAACCTGCCATAGCTGAAATATACATTGCTGTTTTCATTGATTTCTTTGCGAAGAGATGCTCTGAACTCGGGATTGAAGAAATCAGTTTCAGGTTTATCTCTGAGATATGTACTCTGAACCTTTGCATAATTCATTCTCAGACCTGGCTGGAATGTCCATGTTTCAGACAATTTCCAACTGTCTTCCAGATAAAACGCGGCTAAAAGGGTACTGATATTAGTGTTTGGAAACATATTCTGATCAAAATCACCTGTGTATAAAGATTTGTATTTCATTTTTAAGCTTTTGAACTCAATACCTGTTTTCATTCTGTGTGTATCGACCGGATAGTATTCAAGCTCCTGTTTAACAGAGTAATCATTAACAGTGTTTCTTCTGTCGTAGGTCATGTTGCTATTATTGTCATAGTCAAAATCTGAAACAAAAGAACTCCCGGCAAGAATTGTTCTGGAGAAAAGTTTTGCTGAGAAAACATGAGTCCATCTGAAAGAAAGAGTGTTGTTTCCCCACAAAAGCTTCAGCTTTGAATCATTGTCATCTTCTTCTTCATTCAGAACATCCCTGCCAGCATAATAACTTAGAGAAACCTTGTCTCTCTCGCTGACATCCCAATTTATTTTCATGTGTCCATCATAGAAATAATAGTCCGGAATACCTTCGGTAGATTCTTCGTTATCTTCTTCGCTCTTTTCCGCTGCTTTTTTCAACAGGTCAAAATATGTTCTGCGAAATGATATCATATATGAACCGGACTGACCACCGAGCTTCCACGGACCCTGTAGAGTTGCACTTGTCGCCAGAAAACTGAAACGGAAAACCCCTTCATGTTTCTTACGATTTCCGTCCAGGTTGGAAACATTGAGCACTGAAGATAGCCTACCACCATAATTAACCGGATAGCCGCCCTTAATCAACTCCACATTGGCAATAGCATCCGAATTGAAAGTACTGAAAATACCACCCACATGATTGGGGTTGTAGACATCAATATCATCTAATAGAATCAGGTTCTGATCTGCGCTGCCACCACGTATGAATAAACCGCTTGAATAGTCGGAGATTGAAGCTACTCCGGGAAGAGTCTGAACTGCTCTGAGAACGTCAGCTTCACCCACTTCCGGAATTTCCTTAATTGCTTCAGCCTGCAGATTAAGTTTGGCAACTGAGATTATACGCGGATTTATCTCGGTCTCTGTGAATTTTTCGGCAACAACTTCAATTCCCTGCATTTCAATTGATACCTTACCAAGCTCAATTCTGAAAAACTTGTTGTCAGTTGTTTCTTTAATTTCGACAGTTTCTAGGTGTTTTTCAAAGCCTATATGCAGAAAAACGATCTCATAATTACCGACAGGAATGTTGTTAATAACAAAATATCCCTGAGCGTTAGTATGTGCACCCAGGTTGGTGCCCTGCAGAATAACTGTAGCATAAGGTATCTTTTCACCATTACTTTTATCAGTTATAAAGCCGTTGACAGATGCTGCTGAAAGAAGAGTATAAAACACAAGCATCAGTAAAATTTGAATTAGCTTTTTCAATTTGCCTCCTGGAAAATTTTCTATAATGCAATATTACATATTATCATTGGAATATCAACTTAATGCACGTGAAATGATAATAAAAATCACTGAGTTGTAAAAATTGAGGGTCGAACTGTAAAAAGGTGTTTTTTTTATTGAACAGTGTATTATCTCTCAATATCAATCAAGTAATTCAATTCCTTTCAACCATTCCTTGAACTGCTTTACCCGTTCCCGGCTGACAACAATGTCTTCCGAAAAGGGGACAGAAACATCAATAATAAGTCTGTTGTTGAAGAATGGTTTTATGCGTGAAATGAAGTTCAGGTTCAATATCATTTGTCTGCTGATTCGGCAAAAATCTTTTCCCGGCAGTTCCTTTTCCAGTTCGTCCAAAGTCTCATCAATCAGGAAATCAGTTCCTTTCTTCGTCCGCAAGTATAAATTGTGATTTCTGATGTAAAAAAGTCCAATTTCATTGAGATTAACCACCTGCATGTTAACTCCGCTTTTTACCAGAAACCGGGAACGGATATTTTTTTTATTGTCCAGAAGCTGATTAATCAGTTTTTGCATATTTGCTGAGGTAGGATTTTCAGAATCAGTTACTGCATACTTTTCCCGCAAGTTGTGAAATTTTCTTATGCTTTTTTCCAATTGTCTTGAATTGATAGGTTTTAGCAGATAATCTATACTGTTAACCTTGAAAGCTTCAATGGCATATTCATCGTATGCAGTTGTAAATACAATAGCGCTTTCCAATTTTATCTGATTAAAAATCTCCAGACTGATACCGTCTGACAATTGAATATCCATAAAAATCAGATCCGGTTCCTGATTGTTCTTTAACCAGTTAATAGTATCCTCAACGCTCTCTGTAGTGGCAACTATCTCAAAGGTAGGCTCAATTTCGTTGATAAGTCTTTTTAATCGTCTTGCTGTTGAAACCTCATCTTCCACAATAAGTACTCGCATTTTGACCTCATCTTATTGATTAATATGTACTATTTTATTATGTTCACATTTTAGCAACGGTACTTTGATAACAAATTTTGAATCATCGTGTATGATCTCAATAGTTTTGTCAGTGAAATATGCATATCTCTGACGAATGTTTTTTAATCCAACTCCGGTGCTCAGAATAGTCTTTTTTTCGTTAAGGTTGTTTTCGGAAACCAGATATCCGTTTTCCGTATAGATTTTTACCTGCAACGGATAACGCGATGAAACTTTGTTGTGCTTAACTGCATTTTCTATCAGAAGTTGCAGGGTAAGAGTTGGCAGACAATTTTTCTGCAACACATCCTTCGGCAAAGCAATTGAAAGATTGAAATTCTGACCAAATCTTTTCTTCAATAGAAAGCTATAAGAGTAAATAAATTCGACTTCATCCTCAAGCTTAAGCAATTCCTTTCCTTCGTTCTGAAGTATATACCGGTAGACATTTGACATTTCTTCTACAAAAGTAACTGCCTGATGTTTGTCTTCTTCAATAAGTGACATCAAAGTACTGAAAGAATTGAAGAGAAAATGTGGATTCAACTGCTTTTTCAAAGTTTCAAACTGAGTTTTCAGATTTTCCTGTTCAAACTTGAGAAGCAGATTACGATTCAATTCCAACTCCAGAGAATATCTCCACATCTTATTTTCGGTATTTCTGTAATGTTCGATTAAAAGATAAATCAGGACAATAACCAGCGAAATAATTCCAAAACCATATAGATAGTCTACTCCGACATAAAAAAAATCTATCAGTAACTCATACATAATCAAAGCAATAAAGAGTAAGAAACCGGTGACTGTATATCTATTTCTGTATTTTTTCGTTTTCGGGGATTTAAGAACAACTACCAGAACTATCAGAGTGTAAGAAATTTGCAGCAACCAGTAAGTTAGAATCACAAATGATGGCACATAATAAAAAATTATGAGCATCGCTACTATAGCAGTAAAACATAGTTGGAATTTCCATAGAAAAGAGATAATAGTTTTCTTTCCGGGAAATAGGATCTGATCCAGCAGCGCCAGCATGCCTACAGGGATCAACAGATCATTCAAAACATTCAAAGAAGTCCCTAATGCCGGAGTAAGATTGAAAATATTATAAAAGAAATAAGGGAAACTATGATCTATTGCTGAGGTAAAACAGAAAAAACCAAAAGAGAGAAAGGCAAAATCCTTCGTCTTCCATCTGATAAAGAAAGCAAAAAATGCTATCAAAGCCACAAAGAAAAGGATTGATGCCACAACAGTTTTTCGTAATTCATGTTTCTGTTTCTCTAAAATTGAAAGCTGAATCGATTCTAAATCACCAATTTCGATGTTTTGCAACAAGGCAATTTTGTCAAAATTTTCTCTCTCAATTACTATATATAAATATTTAAAATTGTTATCACTCAGATGAATAAGATAATCGCGATAAAATTTGGAATTTTCCTTTTTGTCGTGCTGATATGAGTATATTAATTTGTTGTCAGCATAAACAGAGAAAGCCCAGGTCATTGCGTTGAAGCTGAGTATGGGTTGAGGAATGTCGATTTTATCAAAATGTATTCGCAAATAAATCGCTTTATTATTAATCATATCTGTCTGCCCAATCTCGGAAATATTCCTCCAGGGTATTTGCTCAAGGTATTCATTTTCATCACCAATGAAAAAATGAACAGAATCAGGTTGTATCAACCCGGCATTCAGAGCAGTAAAAGTCAGCAGAAAGAGAATCAGATTTTTTTTCACTTTAACTCCTTTTTGCTGAATATATTCATGAGGGGAAAATTGTAAATCTGCATCAACTGAACTGAAGTTTTTTTACATTGAAATGAAAAATACATGAGTTGAACTGATTCCTTTGTAAAATAATTGATTTGATGATTCTCGAGATCTTTGTCTTTCCTTCTAGTAAAAGATTACGATGATGTCCTATCAGCAGAGTTTTCCAGTTCCTTTAATTTTCTGATTTCTTCTGCCCAGATATCGGGATTGGGTGTTTCCAAAATTAGCGGGATATCATCAAATCTTTTATCGGTTGCAATCATTCGGAAAGCTTCCCAGCCCAGATTTCCCTCACCCAGCGAACTGTGACGGTCGACTTTTTTACCAAGAACAGGTTTTGAATCATTGAGATGCATTCCCTTCAAGTATTTTAATCCGACAACGTTATTAAACTCTGACATGGTTTTCTCAAATGAATCTTTAGTACGTAAATCATAACCGGCTGTAAAAGTGTGGCAAGTATCCAGACAGACGGCTATTCTATTCTTAACGTCAACCAACTCGATTATTTGGGCAAGATGTTCAAATCTATATCCAATATTACTGCCTTGACCGGCTGTATTTTCAATGACCGGGATAGCATAGCTTGTCTGTTGAATTGCAAGATTGAGTGATTCAGCGATCAACTTTATGCATTCATCTTCGCTGATTTTACGTAAATGGCTGCCAGGATGGAAATTCAGATATAGCAAGTCCAGTTGTTCTACCCTTTTTAACTCTTCAATGAAGGACTGCCTTGATTTTTGCAGCTTGTCTGCTTCCGGACTTCCGAGATTTATCAGATAGCTGTCGTGGGGAAGAATATGTTCGCGGGAATATCCAAATTCAGAACATCTCTGTTTGAAGAGTTCTATATTTTTACCAGTCAGAGGATTAGCAATCCATTGACGT
>JAQVBK010000108.1 GCA_028690365.1 Candidatus Cloacimonadota bacterium | reverse complement strand
GAGATTCCCAAACTTTAATCACCTCAATGTCTAAATATTGAACTGTGTAACCAAGAAATAAATCTAATAACATAGTCGAATGAACTGGAGAAATGATGGGTGTTGATATTAAAAAAGTTGTCAAAAACAGCAAATCTTTACAAGATATTTTGGTACATTTAAAAGTTCAATCAATCGATGAAATTCAGCAGACAGTTTCTGATTATTCAGCAAATGAAATATGCTCTTTTCTTGAACCTCTTATAATTTTCCTAAAGCCTTTGAAAGAATATTCTGCAATAGAAAATCTTTATAAAACTCTACTCCAATCATTAATGCGGTTTAATGAGTTTAGTTTATTACGAAAGTCTATCCAAAACTATTTTGAATACTTATTTTCTTCAAACAAAAATCGAATTGCAAACCCAGCTTTATTTGAAATAATGTCTGAATTAGAGAATTGTGATTGCAGCAATGAAATGATTATCGATATCTATTGTTCGCTTTCTTCTTATTATTTGAAAAATCTGGAAAACTATTACAGAAAAGAAAATCGTTCCCAGCAAGATGATGTTTTCTCCTTTTCAGACGGAAGGATTTCCATAAATCATGACATCTTACATAATCTTTTTCTATGCAATTTTTCTTCAACCGACAAAGTTGATTGCACCTTGAATAGTCCCGAAGATAATCAGGAAATGTACAAGCAAAAAAAGAATCATGAAAATATAGTAAAAGGTCTCAATATTGCCTTTTCTCTTTATAGCATTAATGAATATGTTATGGCAGATAATTTTATGATTAAGTGTAGCAAACTCCGAGAAGGTAAAGACAATTGTATTTTGTTTGGAATATATCACTTTCTACGGGGAAAAATTTCTTTTATGGAAGGTTTGACCATCACAACCAGTCTGAGTTTTTTCCAGGCTATTGATATATTTAATAAACTACACACACACGAAGCTTCCGTCCTTACATTTCTGGAATGGATTCTAGTTCTTAACCAAAGCGGATTCTCTTTTCAGGCTCTGAAAATTCTTGATAAATTAATAAATATTTATCCATTCCATGATACCAGAAACTATGCCAAAGCTTTAATTACTCACTTTAAACTCAATATAGAGAATTACGATACTGCTATTGAGCTGGCTAATCAGATTATCTCTTTGCCAACTGAATTATTCTCCCCTGATGAGCTGTATACGGTCTACATCTACCTTGCAGATTACTATTCAAACATGGCAGTAAATTTTGACAAAGCTCTCAGATTTTTTGAAATTTCTAATCTTTATTTAAAAAAGTCATGGTCTCAGACAATTGAAGAATTCTCTTACTTACAGATAAATCTTCCCCAAGCCTTATATTACAAAGTAACTCTGAAAATGCCCCAAAAACTGAATGATTTCTTAGCAGAAGAATCTGTTCATTTCTCACATTATGCAGCATCGCTCAGACTTGCTTACAGGGAACTTGAGAGTTTATATGAGAAAGTGAAAGAAATGTCTCTTACAGACTGGCTGACAAACTTAAATAATAGAAGATATTTCTGGATTCAGGCAACTCAGATGGCTATGTTGGCTAACCGTGAATCTCTTCCTGTCAGTTTCGTAATCTTCGATATTGATGATTTCAAAATAGTTAATGATACTTATGGTCACAATGAAGGCGATATAGTTTTACGGAGAGTTGCTGATGTAATCAAATCAAATTTCCGTGAAAGTGATATAATAGTCAGATTCGGTGGAGAAGAATTCCTGGCAATGCTTTTTAATTCGGACGATGTTAATGCAAAAAGAATTGTTCAGACTACTCTGAAACAAATTGAATCAATTAGATTTAAAACTCACAATGGCAATGAATTTAGAATTACAATCAGCGCAGGTATATGCAGCAGCTATATGAAGAATCCCAAGAGCAAAGATTACATTAATTCTATGATTGGCAAAGCAGATGAGGCTTTATATAATTCAAAGATAAACGGTAAAAATAGAGTTACGGTTTATAAATACACTGAAGAGAAACAAAGCTTATGACAAAAATTTTTCTTGCCTTTCTTTTCTTGTCTTTAGTTTCTCTCTCAGCAATCGATATACTGCTTGCTCCTTCAGCAGTTCATACTGCAACTTCAGGAATTTGTCTTTTACAGAATCAACCTTCAGACTCTTATGTAAATCCCTCACTCAACAGTGAAGGTGTTGAAGCATCTGCTTCTTATCTTTTCGGAATGAAAGACATCCCTGTCTATAATTTGCACACCGGATACTTCTATAAAAATGTAGGGATTTCACTGGGGAGTCAGTATATAAATCATCCGTTATATATGGAAAATCAGTTAAATCTGGCAATTCAGTATCGCTTCAAACACATAACAATAGGAGTCGGCAATCGTCTGTTATACAACAAAATTGAAAATTACGGAAATGATTTATCATGGCTGACCGATGTTGGATTCTTTTGGCAAAAACACACTCTTTCCTCAGCTTTTTCTTTCAAAAATATATTTAATTCAGAATACAAGGGTATTGCCCTACCTCAACTTTTTATCTTCGAAACTGCCTACAAAATTAACAAAAATGCATCATTGGCAGTACAGATTGAAAAAGAAAACAACTTTGATTATGCTGTTAAGTTCGCCACAAATTACAAAATTACAGAAGTCTTAAATATATTCTGTTCTTATCAATCTGAACCTTCTGAAATCAGTGCAGGACTCTCAGTGAAGGTAAAACAATACTCTGTCCACTATGGAATCAGACATCATCGATATCTGGATATAACTCACCATGTATCATTGGCTTTTACTTTTCATAATCTCAACAATTGAACAAATTGTTTGTTTAGACAAAGAAATCACTAATAAACCGTTCTTCTGTTTACATATATCCTTACACAATAATTTTCAAGATGTTAAAAATGCTTAGAGTTCTACAACTCTTTCTAATAGTTTGCTTCATTGCCGGGATATTGTTCGCTCAGGAATCTGATAACCTTGATATCCTCGATGAAGACAGCATTCTGGAAGTAAGCGAAACTAATCTCTTTCTTGAAAAATTGAAGCATGATCCCATCAGAATTAATTCTGCTACAGAAGCTGAACTTCAGGAATTACCATTTTTAGAAAAATCGGATTTACGAAAAATCATTAATTTTCGAGCAAAACGGCAATTTACTAAATCCAGAGATCTGCTTGAGGCAGGTTTATCAGACCGATTGGTCGAAACTCTGGAGATGTATATATCATATAAAAAGAGAACTAAAGTTGCCATTACAGCATATTCCCTTAACAGGATCAAGCATAATGAAGATACAGATATTAACTCATCAAGAAACCTAAATAAACTATTCGTAACTTATGGTAATTTTGATTTGTTTTTTCTATCTGATAAGGATCCTGGAGAAAAACAGTTCTCAGACTTCTACTCATACTCGCTGAGTTATTCGGGTAATTCATTTCTAAAATATGCTGTTTTAGGCAAATACAGAATTTCAACCGGACAAGGGCTGTTGTTTGCATCTAAGTTGGCAACTTCAAAAACCGCATTCATTGGTAATCCCTTAAAAACTCAAACTGTTAAGCCTTATACTAGCAGTTTTGAAATGTGGGATATGGAAGGAGGAGCAGCAGTTTTCAAATTCAGGCAAATTGAGTTGATGCCATTTTATTCAAATACGAAATACGATGCAACTTTGCAAGAAAACAAGATTTCCAGCTTTAGAGAAGACGGACTTCATATAAGTAATAAATATAAAAATAACGTTGGCGAAACAATTGGCGGAATCAATCTGCAACATCAGAGTGAGTGGTTTAACTGGAGTGTTCTGAGCAGCTTCAATCGCTTTGATAGGGAATTTGTGAACCCGGAATATAAATCTGAATACAATGCTACATCGTTCGCTTTTAAAATTTCACTTTTCAGGATAAATTTGTTTGGAGAAGCCTCATATACCATGAGCAAGAAAGCTCTTATCGGAGGGTTATATCTTGGAGAAGGCAGTTTCAGACAGAATTTAGTGTTTCGTTATTATGAGAAATATTTTCCGACCTGGCATGGTAATCCACTCTCAACTCAAAGTTCATTCGATAATGAACAGGGGTTCTTTTATTCCCTTATGATGAAACCTCTGCACTTTATTGAATTACAATCATATTTTGACGTTTGGAAATGTCCGGAAACACGTTATTATGAAAAAATGCCTACCACAGGCAACGAGGAATATTTAAGAATTAAACTGAAAATCACCGATTCAACTATCGGTTTTGCGTTTAAACGTAAACAGAATGAGAAATATAGTGTTTATGAAGATGACGGGAGAATTCGTGATGTTTCCAGAAATGTCTTTAGAATAGATTGGACTGAAAAAATCAACAAATACTTACATATACGTTTTTGTCACAGCTATGCCTATGAAAATAATCAGACTGACAGCAAATATAAAACGGGTAACTTATCTTATATTCAAAGCAGTTTTCAGTTGCGTAATCTATTGTTAGTAAACAGGTTAACTATATTCAAGAGTGATGTTTTGCAATATCTTTCTGAATCATCAGTAGAAGGAAGCTCCGATTTTCGTATTTTTTCAGGAGAAGGGACTGCTTTTTATACTCTGATCAGACTCAAAGTAAAAAAGCACTTCGACATGCAATTCAAGTACTATCATAGTGTTAGCGATAATTCTTCAGATCAGATTTCTGTTTTTTTCAGAGCAAAGCTTTAATTTTTCAAAAAAACTTAAAAAAGTTTTTGACACGTAAAACCCCAAAAAATACTTTGGCAATCGTCCTTCAAGAGGGCCTGTAACTCAGTGGTAGAGTATCTGCCTTTTAAGCAGAGAGTCGATGGTTCGAATCCATCCAGGCTCACCATTTGACCCCTTCGTCTAGTGGCCTAGGACTCGAGATTTTCATTCTCGCAACAGGGGTTCGATTCCCCTAGGGGTCGCCATCTTAGATCATTATCAATCAAATAAACTGACGTGAGAAATCATTATATCTTTATATATGACCCCTTCGTCTAGTGGCCTAGGACTCGAGATTTTCATTCTCGCAACAGGGGTTCGATTCCCCTAGGGGTCGCCACTAATTCTTGCGTCCCCTTCGTCTAGTGGCCTAGGACTCCGGATTCTCAGTCCGGCAGCAGGGGTTCGACTCCCCTAGGGGATGCCAAATTTACAGACTCCTTCTTAATGCCCAAAAGTGATAATTCCCAAAATTTCTATTTCTATATAAAAACAGCAAACAAAATCCTTACTCAGAATTCCTGTCATCATTTCCGGTTTACAAAATCAGATACTAACAATTTATTCTCTACAGCATTCTGCAAAAACTCTCATGCTACACATTAAACAAATCAATTGACACAATAACGTATCTCAGAAAACTTATTGGCAATTTGGAGGTAGCATGAGAAAATTATTTGCCAAAGAATTTCATGAACAATCAAACAGTTGGTATTTCAACAATTCAATAAAACTGTATCAGAAGGATGAACTGAATTATAGCTCTTATATTGATGAAAAGGGGATGGTAATTTTTAACTTTTCGCCAGTAAAAGATAAAAAATCAACAGTTCATTTCGAAGTTTTCATAATTTACGATAAGAATAAAAAAATGATTATTGAGCATGTTTGCTCAAAATGTAAAAATGATCAGTTTTGTGATCACTATTTATCGGTACTGAAATTTGCCTATCAATATCTCGGAACAGACATGATTGAGAGCAAGGAAATTCAAATATACAAAAATAAAATAATGAGGGGCTCAACAAATATTGAAATTATACGTAAACAGGCAAAAATCACTTTGGAAGGTTTAATCAACGACAGCGAAGATAAATTCAGAGTAAACTTTCAAAACTATCTGCCCATGAGAATAATTGATATTTCACGTTACCTCGCCGAGAAAACTCTCACTCCGGAAGAGGAACATGATCTACACCTCAGTCTGGAACAAATGGAACTTCTCTCAGATGAAGAGATATCGCTGTTAAGGGTTCTGCAAATGCACAAAATATATACTGACAAAGAAAAGAACTCCTTCACACTAAGAAAAGAATCATTCAAAGATATTTACCCTCACCTTTTCTTTCTCAAGGAAAAGCTTATTATCGCTGAGTTAAATCTTCCAATAATGATTGTAGACGATGTCCCACCACTTTCTTTTATCATTACCAAAAGCAACAGTGAAAAATTCATGGTAGTAATGAACGATAAGGACAGATTTGATAGTTACATTATTGGAAACAATACTTACTTTTTCAAAGACAACATGCTTTTCCGATACAGCATTCCCTTTCTGGAAGATATTCAACAACATATTTTTACCGGAGGTCTCGAGATTGATAAAAACGATTTAGCTTTTTTCTCCACTATTGTTTATGAAAGACTCACTATTGCGGGACATTATCTTCTCTTCGATAAAGATATCAAACTCCCTTACGTAATGAAAAATCAGCCAACTCCCCATTTTTATCTAATGGTGAAAAACGATACTGTATCAATGAGAGGTGAATTAGTTTACAGTGAGAAACATTCAATCCCTCTTAGCGTAATTCTCTATCCTACAAATCTGGTTATGCAGACTTCAAAAAACAAACAGACCTGGTTCTTCCTTCCTGAACTGTTAAAGAAAGATCTGATCTCTTTTCTAAATAAATTACCCAGACATCATGAAGATTATCTTGAAAGAGATTCTACAATTATCTTCAAAGGTCAGGATTCTGTAGACTTGTTGAAAAAGAAATTGTTCTTACATCTGCATCCAAGCTGGCAGATTATTTTGCCGGAAGAACTCAAAAAAGAGTTTGTTTATCGGGCTGAATTGAAACCTTCAATAAACATAAAGCATTCAGAAAACCTTGATTGGTTGGAATATGACGTTGAATACAGCTTTGAAGACATTCATTTTTCTCATGAAGAACTGCAAAAATTCTTTGGTAGCAATGACATGTTCTATAAACTGGAAGACGGCAGAATGCTGTTCTTCTCAAATCCAGAAATTATCGATTCTGTTTCCGACATCATCAGGAACAGCAAGAAAGGCTCAAAAAGCCGATATCGATTAACTACAAATAAAATTACTTTTTTCGGTAAACTGCTGAATTCAATTAACAGCAAATCTGTATCAAGAGATAATATTATTGATGAGATTCTTACTTCTCTGAAAGAGAGACAACTATCTGCGGAATCACCGATTCCAATAAAAATCAGCTCAATTCTAAGAACTTATCAGAAGAGAGGATTCCAATGGATTAAGATGCTGGAAAGATTTTCATTTTCCGGTCTGCTTGCTGATGATATGGGTCTTGGAAAATCCGTACAAGCTCTTGCAGTAATTAAATCGCTAAAAGAACGCCCAACATCCATAATTGTTTGTCCAAAAACCCTTGTGTTTAATTGGATTGCTGAGATAGAGAAATTTACTCCCAGTCTCAGATATCTGATTTACTCAGGCGGAATCACACAGCGCGAAAAATTGAGAACCATGTTTAGTGAAATTGATGTGGTTGTTACCTCTTATTCCATGATTGTAAATGACCTTGAGCTGTTAAAAGAAATCGAATTTAAGTATTTAATAATTGACGAAGCACAACATATCAAAAACCCCAAAGCAGTCAGAACACTGGCAGTTAAGAGATTGAATTCCAAGTATCGTCTCGCTCTTACCGGTACTCCCATCGAAAACAGTCTTAGCGACTTATGGTCAATTTTCGACTTTCTAATGCCGGGTTATTTGAGAAGTCATAATTTATTTAGAAAGGAATTTATACAGGATAACTCCCCGACAAAATCTGCATTGTTAAAAGACATGATCTGCCCCTTTGTGCTCAGGAGAACAAAAGATGAGGTTCTATCTGAACTGCCAGACAAACAGGAACAACTAATCTACTGTAACATGAGTGAACTACAACGGAAACTTTACAGTCAGCTTGTTACTGAATTACAGGCAATGTATAGAAACTACGACAATTCAAACAGAGAATACTTTAACATTCTCTCAGGATTAACCAAGCTCAGGCAATTAACTGATCATCCCTGCCTGATAGATAAAGATCTTAGAAACAGTATAGATTTATCAGGGAAACTGGAAACAATGGTGGAAATTATCACAGAATTGTTAGAGGGAAACAGAAAAATTCTCATTTTCAGTCAGTTTCTGGAGATATTATCAATTTTGAGAAAACATTTTGATAAACAAAAATATCAATATGAGTATCTGGATGGAAACACTCAGAACCGCAAAGAAACAGTAGATAATTTTAACCACAATGATAACATCCGTCTTTTTTTGGTATCACTAAAAGTAGGCGGCATCGGTTTAAACCTTACTGCAGCAGACACAGTAATTTTAACTGAACCCTGGTGGAATCCAACCTGGGAAATGCAGGCAGTTGACAGAGTTTATCGCATAGGACAAAAGAAGAAAGTTATTTCATTCAGGATGATTACAAAAGATTCTATTGAGGAGAAAATTTTCCTTTTACAACAAAAGAAAAGGAAGCTTTTCACTGATATTCTGGATGCTGACAAAACAAAACGTTCAATTACAAAAGAGGAAATTGGTCAACTACTGGGATTGCTTGTCTAGTCTATTCCAGAAGAGTAATCATCTTGGATTTGATATTTTTCAGGCATTTTCGTTCCAACTCTTTTTTTGCCTGTTTGAAACTTTCACTGGAAAACTGTTCAAAAGTTTCTGAATCGATAACAAATTCCTTTATGCCTTTTTTGCTTACTATAAAAAAACTACCGTATCCTTTCAAATAGTAACTACCGAAAGCAGTTTTTTCTTCCGAGATCACTACCGTTTCATAATCAGCCAGAAAATCTGAATCTTCTGATATCTCATAACCTTTTTCTCTGATTATGTTCACAAACCCGGTATTTCTTAATGATTCTGTTACGGAGAGGTTTTTATGATTGAGTTGAGTTATCTGACAATAAAATGTCATAATTTTTTCTGATAAATGAGTTAACAATCTATCCGACAAAACGATTTTATTTACCCTTGCCAAATAAACTAAATCAGGGGTTGCATGCAACTTATTGCTTCCTTCCACAAGATAATCTCTCACATTTGTCCTCCCTTCTCCATCGGTAACAAATCTGAGTTCTTTCTCATTAATACGAATTATTAAAGGAAATGTTGTCTGCGGAATATTTTCGCCCAGGACTGCAATTTTTGCCTCTCTATCCTCTTTTAGTACAATCGAATTTAATGCAACTATCTCAATATTTGCAAATTGACTTTCTATCAGAGAATTGTTTGAAAGCAATGTTTCAAGATCATCTTTCTTCAATGGCAGTGATGAACAAATTTGCAGCAGCCGGATAATATCATTTGCAACTAGCTTGTCCTTTTCACTTTCTACTGTTGGCAATCTACCGGTTAATTTGTTGAGATTTTCAGAGGTAAGAGTATCTGTAAATTTTATCAGTTCTTTCTCAGAAATCTCTACTGATGCAGAAAACAAACTGTTCTCCGTTGTAATTGATATTTCTGGTTTTTCGCTGAACAGCCTGATCTGAGCATAACACTTCTCATTTAAAAATTGATCGTGATCTATATCAATTCCGTGGAAAATTGTATCAACGTTATTCGCAATCTCGTCAGTTGTTAATTGCAACAATTTGTGAGATATTTTCTCTCTGACTAATTGTATAGATTTATCTTTTGACGACGACTTCACCTTGAAGTCAATTCCTGACAAGTTCAGGATCAAGAGAAATAATAAAGCCAGAGAAAAATTGCTTTTAGTGATTCTCACGCAAACCTAATCAGTGCGGAAAAGAAACTGTTCCGAAGGATTCTCAGAAGAACTTTTCAGCTCATAATCGAAAATGTTGTTAAGGGGGTCAGAAAAATAATATCTGCCTTTATTGTAGCTGATGCTTATATAGTTACGATTTTGCATTGTCGTAGAAATATCACCATTAAAGCGTTCAATCCAAACAATCGCATCTTCTCTGAGCCAGATAAATTTCGTGTTGAAAAGTGATTTAATATAACTTTTCTCCTCCAGTTCCGACTTAAGCTCTTCATCTTCGAGTGAATTAAGACAAATAACAGAGATATCGTCTTGAAGTCTGGTGTAATCGAAACGGAAAATCCTGCCCAGAGAGAATGTATTAAGTTCATTCAGATTAAATGAATCTATTCTTTTTTTTCGGTCATTGACAAATGTGCCATTGGTGCTGTCGAGGTCTTGAATGAAATCAGTGTTTTTATCCATTCTACAATGTTTCCCTGAAATCCAGTCACAATCAAGGATTATGTCATTATCATCTCTTCTGCCCATGCTTATTGAATCCTTTGGGAAAAAGATAAAATTTTTAGAACTGAAATTATCCACTACAATCAGTCTCTGCTGTAGAATCGTTGTTTCAACCGGTTTATAATCAGCAACTTTGTCATAGAATTGTCTCAGATCATTCAATTCATTAAAAGAATATTCAGTAAATTGTTGCAGATGTTCTCTCATATCTTTAATTTTTTCTTCTTGAGAAGCTGACAGAGCCACATTTGAATCGCTCCTCAATAAT
>JAQVBK010000107.1 GCA_028690365.1 Candidatus Cloacimonadota bacterium | reverse complement strand
AATACTTTGAAGCTTCCCATGTCGTATTCACCATAAACTTGTCGCAATGAAGCACCTGAAGAACTCAGTCCTAACTCAACTTTACCAGTAATCTTATCATGGGTAAAGTTAGCGCCGAATCTTGAATTACTTTGCATGAAATACTTGTAATCCAAATGACTGTTTTCATCGTCCATCATTTCTTTACTGCTGTTCTCATACCACCAGCCGAATCTGGCTGAACCATAAAAACCAACTTCTGCTGATAAGATGGCGAAACACCCCAATACCATCAATAACGCTAAGACTTTTTTCATATCTTCCTCCTTTTTTTATTGAGCTTCAGCTCAATTATTTTATTATAACGATAAATCTTTGAACGACTTCAGACTTGAGTAAATTTCCTCTGGGATCACAGGTGTTGTCTTCAACAATAAAAGTATAAGAAGAAAAGTTCTGTAATCTGGTTTCCGGTGAGAAGTAGTATTTCTTTCGATCAGATCCTTTAGAAAATGAATTAATCCCAACTGTTTGATTGGTTTCAGTATTTAATAAAGTGACTTCTATATCTTTTTCGTTAATAATTTCAGAAAACTGTACACTAATTTCGGGAGCTAAAGAGCTTACCACGCTGCCGTCTCTGGGAGAGATTTTAACAACCTCAGGACTCAGTGAATCAGGCAGAGTGACCGAAAACGTTTCGAATGATAAAGAATCAGTAGTATTACCTGCTAAATCTGTAAGACCCAAAATTTTAAAACTGTACTTCAAGGTATCGGCGGATGAAGTGCTGACGAAAAGTGATGTTTCATCGGGGTTAAGCGAGTAGTTTTCTACCTTCAGTGATCTACCTGCAAAAACAGGGTTGATTTCAATTTTGTCGAGTTTCTGGCATTCTTCGGATAGCACTATTTCATGTTGATTTGAGTTTAGAGAAATTACTGATTTTATTGAAGGAGCAGTGAAATCTTCTACACTGAGAATGATATCTATATTGCAATTTACATCGAGAGTAAATCTTTGCTCAAAATATGGTTCTTTTTCCAAATCGTATGCCGAATTATTGTTAGAATCAACATAAGCTCTGATAAGGTAATCAGCAAAGTTCAAATAAGGGAATGAATAATTTTCGTTGTTTGTTTTTTCGCTGAAAACCAGAGTTGAGTCAGCAGAGAAAAGCATAATAATCGTTTCCTTGTCTGTATTCTCAAATCTGTTAAATGTGATGTTCCCTGATACTTTACCAACATTCTCTGAATTACCAAAGACAAATAGATAACTTTTATCGAGAGCGTTGTCTCTGGTGTCTTTTAGTGAATTTTTCAGACTGAAGTAATAATTTTTGCTATAGTCAGGATCTTCAAGGATTTTTATCTTCAGAGTATTGCCTGACCATGAGAATTTTTTCTCTGTGATAGGTGGATAAATGTTTATTGCATTATTCAAATAAATATCTCTGGACATTGATTTTGAAAAAGTGAATACTATTTCGCTATTCTTTTCAATTCTGGAAAATTCGTCGGGATAAACATCAATAATTTCGGGTTTAACTGTATCCATGGGACCACCGGTGGCTTCTTTTTGGCTACCACAACTAATTAACAAACAAAACATTAACAAGAAGAAGTATCCCCGAAATCTAATAAATGTTATTACTGTTGTGAACATTCTTTAAAACCCCTTTTCAATTAAATAATTCTCCGAAATTTCAAAACTCTCTTTTTTCATGTAATTGGCTACATACTTTCCTATTATATCATATTCAACATTTACTCTGGAACCAGCTCTCAGCTCATTCAGTGTAGTGTTGACCTTCGTATGTGAAATCAATGCTACTTTGAATATATCTTTTTTTATTTCTGCAACTGTTAAACTTACTCCATCTATCGCTACAGAACCTTGTTCAACCAATAAATGTCTTGTTTGTTTGTCAATGTTTAAATATATATTGCAGACATTGCTGTTTTTTTGAACATCAGAAACAAGCAAAACCTCATCAATGTGACCTTGCACAATATGTCCGTCAAAACGTCCGTTGATTCTGGCAGCTCTTTCCAGATTAAGTAGTTGCCCTGGTGTCCAGAAGGAAGCAGTGGTTTTATTTAGAGTTTCAGGCATTGCTTCAACTTCAATATAGCTATTGTCTACTCTGACGGCAGTTAAACAGATTCCATTGCAGGCAACACTATCGCCAATTTTCAATCCCTCAGTAACGATTTTGCATGTAATGGTAAAATATGACCGGTTATTTTTCTTCTGAACAGATTTTATCTTTCCGATTTCTTCAATTATTCCGGTAAACATGTTACAACTTCCATAGCTATACAGAAAATCTTCTTTTAAAAGCATTTGAAAGAGTTACAGGACTGGAATAACCAATATCTCCCCCAAAAGGGATTCCTGTTGAAAGACGGGTGACTTTTACCATATATTTCTTTAATGCAGCAGCGAGATAATTGATGGTGCTTTCTCCTTCGGCTGAAGGATTCAATGCCAGAATTACCTCTTCAATCTCTCCTGAATTAATAGTTTCCAGTAACTCATGAATGAAGATGTCTTTGGGACTGATACCGTCTAAGGGCGAGATCAGTCCTCCCAGAACAAAATATCTGCCGTTGTATTCGTGAGTATTATCAATCAAATAGACATCCTGACTGTTTTCTACAACACATATCTTTGTCTGATCACGTTTATAGTCGCTACAATATATGCAGGGGTCTACTTCTGTAAGAATATGACAAACTGAACACTTTTTCATGGCATTGACAGCCGCAGATATCGACTCAGCCAGCCTCAGAGAGAGTTCCTTTTCTTGAGTAATGAGATGCATTGCCAATCTCTGTGCGGTTTTTTCACCAACTCCCGGAAGGAGTCTGAGATTTTTTTGTAATTCTGCCAGAACACCCTTGAACATTGCTTAAAATAATCCCGGAATTTTCATGCCACCGGTCAACTGGGACATTTCGGATTCAGAACTGTTTCTTATTTTTTCGTGGGCTTCATTAACTGCGGCAATAATTAAGTCTTCCAACATTTCAATGTCATCAGGGTCAACTACTTCACGATCAATTTTAATAGAAAGAAGTTGGTTTTTCCCATTCATTTTTACATTTACCATACCACCACCGGAAGAAACTTCGATAATCTTGTTTTCTAATTCTTCCTGTGCCTTCATCATTTTTTCCTGCATTTTCTGAGCTTGCTTCATCAAGTCTTTCATACCTTTTTTTCCACCTGGAAACATACTGACTCCTCTTAAATATTTTTGTGTAAAAAAATCTAATCGGTGGTTGAGAGTCAATAACTAATTATCTCCTTTTTCAAGGGAGCGCCTAATCTGCAGATATTTTTGAAGATGCAGAAGAGAAAATCGGGCTGTGGATTAGCAAAAAAAGCTTCAGTTGCAGCAAAAAACTTTCAAGATTAGCCGCTCTTCTGCTTCTTAGTGTAAAAAAACTTGCAAAGAATATGCTTGTTTAATTCTCAAGTATTGAAGAAAAATGTTCCCATTGTAAAGCAACAGAGGAGGGTCAATGAATGAAAAGGACACTGAATTTTTGGAGATTGCAGGGAAAGTAAATGAATTGGTGAAAAAACAAAATGCAATTTCTGCTGAAATAAACAGTCTGGAGGTAGTAGTGTCGTGTCAACTATCGAACAGCCATTAAAAAAGGTTAAGACTACAAACTATTCTCAACAGTGTAAAAAAGAATGCGTCATTTCAGATATGACATAACAGTTGTTAGATCATTAGTTTTTCATATGCCTCTTATCCTGTTCATCCTGAAATCCTGTAAATCCTGATTCTGCCTTTGTTTTTGATTAAGAAATGAGAATTCGTTGATTGTTTCGAGTTGGAATAAATTTAACCTAAAAAGGAGGCTTCTATGAAGAAAATAGGATTGCTATTATTGATGCTGACTGTGTTTATTTCTGTTTGTTCAGCGTTCAGTTATATATCTGACGAAGAACCTTGGGAAGACCCTTTCGCCGGTTACGAAGCGGAAGAAAATGCCAAAACCAAACGAGTTCGAGAACTATTGGGTCATCTTGGCAACAGCCGCTTGATTGACCTGAGCAAGAAAAACGGAATTACTGACTATGATGTGTATTTGAGGATGAATTCAATGATGGACGGATCAATATTCTACTATGTAAATAACGATATTAGAATTTTTAAAAATGATAAAATATATAAAATGCCATAAGGGATAAACAGGTTCTATAAGGACGAAGGTGTTAAGATAGATTCCACCAATGTATTTAAGTATATTAAGTTGCTCATACAATTGAGTGTTACTGATAGTTTTGAATTTATTGACCAATGTTTCATTACTGAAAAAGACAATGAAGGTCGAACTGATGGAAATAAACCCAACATTGGAATTGTAACCAAAAATAGAAATGGTGAGCAAAAATGGGAGTTTTATGTTAATCTAAACAGCACCGGACATATTTCATATCTGGTTATTGAATATCAAAATGAATTTGATTATATGAATAAGAAACTGAAATTTGTAAATGAACTTTCTTATAACAATATCTTTTTAGAAGAGAGAATTGGATTGTCTCAATTAATATGGTTGAACAGCTTGGATAATGAATCTGTTTTAGGTTCTCAGGTTGATTTGCTAGATGGATATTTTAACAAAAATACATTGAAAGATACGAGCAAGACTAAGGATTAAAAAAACTCTATCCACCAATTAAGATATTAAATCTCGTCCCTTATTTCATATTAGGAACGGAAAACAACGAAAACTTTTATGGACAAAAAACACCGGTTTGTTAATAAATGTATATAGACAAGGATGATGATTCTGATGATTTGAAAGTGTCCATCTGTAAAGGAGTGCTTCATTAATGACAGCAAATCAGAAGAACGTTAATAAATATTTAGCCAAAAGGAGGTAATCGTTATGGCTGAAGAAGTAGGATGTGTAAGACCGACAGCTAAGGCAGTCGAGGAAGCCAAACCGCAGGAAACTGCTGAAGAAGAAAAAAAGGAGTCAATTATGAGTACTGCAAGAGTAGGGTTAAAAGCCCCTGATTTTGAAGCTCCTGCTTATCACAAAGGTAAATTTACTACTGTGAAACTGGCGGATTATTTAGGAAAATGGGTTATGATTTGCTTCTATCCCGGTGATTTCACTTTTGTTTGACCAACCGAAATATCAGCGGTCGCTGATAAATACGACGAGTTACAGAAATTGGGAGTTGATGTAATCTCAGTTAGTGTTGATAGCACATTTGTACATAAAATCTGGGAGGAAGCTGAACTTTCAAAGATGGTAGACGGTGGTATTCCTTTCCGCATGGTTTCTGACGGTGGCGGAAAACTGGGGAAACTTTACGGAGTTTACGATGAGAATTCGGGAGTAAACATCAGAGGTAGATTTATAATCGATCCTGATGGAGTGATTCAGGCTATGGAAGTCATGACTCCACCGGTGGGAAGAAACATAAAAGAAACAATCAGACAAATTCAGGCTTACCAGCATGTCAGAAAATCTGCCGGCAAGGAAGTGTGTCCCGCAGAATGGGAACCCGGTAAACCAACCTTAAAACCTCGTCCGGAACTAGTCGGTCAGGTTTGGAGAGAATGGAAGCCTTAATGAGATAAAAACTGAGGGAGCATTGTTACAATGCTCCCTTGTTCGTTAAAATGATTCTAATATTTACATTACATAGAGAGAAGGAGTAGCCTGATGATGAAATGTAATCCATGTGATTCTAAATTTTTTTTTCTCAGCACCGTTTTTTTGAAGTATGGATTCCTTAACTTTTTTCTTATCCTGTTTACTGCACTTTTTCCATTTAAACTTACAGCAATTGACAATTCAACAAATAAAGTTCTGGTTCTTCATTCAAATCATCAGGGCTACAAATGGACTGATTCAGTACAGGATGCTATAGCTACACAACTTGGATCGGTTGAAAATGTTGAAATTTATGTAGAATATCTGGATGCTCAGAGGTATTCTCAGACGGTTTATCAAGAAATTGCACGGACAATACTTAAAGAACGTTATATAAAAACGGGGAAAAGCTTTGATGTAATAATGTGTGTTGATGATAATGCTCTAGATTTTGTAATTGATTTCAGAAGTGAACTTTTCCCTGAAATTCCTATAGTTTTTTGCGGAATTAATGATTTTGAACCTGAAAAGTTGAAGGGACAGAAAAATATCACCGGTGTAAATGAAAAAATATCGGTAAAGGAAACCGTTGATTTGGCTATCAGGTTAAGACCACAGGCTCAAAAATTGGCTGTTGTTTCGGATGCAACGATTACTGGGAAACGAAACCTGCAGGTTTTTAAACGAATTGAAGCCGATTATTCGAATCTCCTGAAAATAGAATATTTATCGGAACTTGAACCGGATCAACTAAAATCACAATTGAAAGATTATTCAGTTAACGATATGATTCTCTATTTGTCATATTTCAAAACGCCAACCGGCAAGGTTTTAAGTGTGGAAGAGAGTGTGAGATTTGTGACCTCTTCAACAAATGCTGCCGTTTTTGGCTGTTGGGATTTCCTTGTCCCATTTGGAATAGCCGGAGGAAAGGTAGTACATGGCTATTCACAGGGAAGTGAGGCAGTTAATCTTGTTTTGGAGATTCTCGGAGGGAGAAAAGCTGACGAATTACCTGTAATCATGGAAAGCCCCAATCAGATAATTCTAAATGATGTTGTGCTCCACCATTTTCACATTTCAGAAAACATACTTCCGCAAGATTATAGCTTGATAAACATTACCGCAGAACATCTGATGGAGAGGTGGGGTGACATAAGTTATGAGACTTTTTTTGGCTATGAAATGTTTCAAAAGCATGGTAGTATCATGGTTCTCTTAGATCCTGAAACAGGAATAATTCTTGATGCCAACAAATCTGCCAGGAATTATTATGGTTACGATCAGTTGATTGGACTTGATATTAAGAAGATAAATCATATGTCGCCACTTGAAGTTGCAACGGAAATGAAGAAAGCAGCCAAAATGAAGAGAAATTTCTTCAATTTCAAACATATTCTTTCAAATGGAAAAATAAGAAATGTGGAAGTATACTCTTATCCGGTGGAAATTGCAGGTAAAAAGATACTATTTTCAATTGTTCATGATGTAACCGAAAAAATTAAATCTGCCGAGAAAGTTGAAGAAAAGAACAAATGGATATTGCTTATCATTACAGCTGCTATAGTTGTACAACTTGTCTTTATAATTCTCTTAATTAAAAATGTGCAGAAAAGAAAGAAAATAGAATTCAAACTGAGAGAGAATGAAGCAAAATTCAGAGGAATATTTGAAAGTGCGTTTGATGGAATAGCATTACACGAAATCATTTACAAAGATTCAATTCCAGTAGATTACCGTATTTTGGATGTCAATCCTGCGTTTGAGAAGAATACGCAGGTAGATAGAAAAAAAGCGATTGGAGCTCTGGCAAGCACATTGTATGGAATTGACAAAGCTCCTTATCTTGAAGATTATGCCAAAGTAGCGTCTGGTGGAGAACCTTTACTTAAAGAAGAATATTTTCCACCTATGGATAAATATTTCAGGATCTCCGCAGTTTCTCCCCGACCGGGTCAGTTTGTTACAATCTTTGAGGATGTTTCCGATTCAGTAAAAAGAGAAAAAGAACTACAGGGAAAAAATACTGAACTTAATCAGTTTATTTACACGGTCTCTCATGATCTCAGAAGTCCGCTGGTTACAATTAAGACTTTTCTGGGTTATGCGGAGGAAGATTATGAAGCGAAGAATGAAGAGTCTTTTAGAAAAGACTTGAGCTATATTAAGAATGCTGCAGATAAAATGGGAAAGTTGCTCGATGAATTGCTAAATTTGTCCAGAATCGGGCGGAAAACCATTCCGCCGGAAGAGATTCCTCTGAAAAAAATCGTTGAATCTGCTGCAGATATTGTAGCGGGCAGAATTGTTGTTAATAATGCGACAATAAATTTTACCGGTGATAATGTCAGTCTATTTGGGGATGTGCAAAGGCTAACAGAATTATTTCAAAACCTGATAGACAATTCTGTAAAGTTCAGACAAAAAGATATCAATCCTCAGATTGACATCAGTGCGGTATCTGAAGAAACAGAAGTAGTCATTACTATCAAAGATAATGGCATAGGAATTGATAATCGGTTTATTGGTAAACTATGTGAACCTTTCGAAAAGCTGGACAAAAATACAGATGGGGTAGGAATGGGTCTGGCAATATGTAAAAAAATTGTTGATATTCACGAAGGTAGTCTAAAGGTGGACTCTGAAGGGGAAAATAAAGGTACCACCGTTTTAGTCACGCTTAAAAAAAAGAGAATTAATAAAACACAAAGCGATGGGGAGGGAATAGCATGAAAACAGATTCGGTAGTTGTTCTTTTGGTTGAAGATGAGCCTGCTCATGCCGAGATTGTGAGAAGGAATCTGGAGAAATTTAGCTACGATAACACAATAGTGCATGTTAGTGATGGACAGGAAGCGATGGATTACCTGAACAACGAAGGTATCTATGAGGATCCACTAAGCAATCCCCGTCCCCATTTGATTCTTCTTGACCTTAGATTGCCCAGAGTAGATGGTCTGGAGGTTCTTAAAAGGATAAAAAATAACTCTCAACTAAAAACCATACCGGTAGTAGTACTCACAACTTCAGATACGGAGACTGATATAGCTAAAGCTTATTCACTTCAGGTTAATAGCTATCTGGTTAAACCCATAGTTTTTGAAGAGTTTACAGGTTTATTACATGAGCTGGGTTTGTACTGGATTAACCGGAATAAATACATAAATTTGGAAATGAGAGAAATTTGAACAGAAGAAGGAATGTATGAACAAAACCGTACGAGTTCTTATAGTTGAAGATGATCAGGCTCACTGTGAAGCGATAAGACGATCAATGCTGAAAGAAAATGATTACAGCTTACTGTTTTCTGCTGATCTGAAAGGCTTTTTTGAAGCAGTCCGAGTTGAATCATTTGATATTGTTGTTGCCGATGTGAATCTTCCCGACGGGAAGGCTTACGATATCCTCGAGTATTCCAAAAAAGAGAAAAAATATCCTGTCCTTGTTATGACAGCTTATGGGGACGAAAATCAAGCTGTCAGACTGATGAAGGAAGGAGCTCTGGATTATCTGGTGAAATCAGCCTCAACATTCTCTGATATGCCGAGGATAATTGAAAGGGCGCTTCGGGAGTGGCAGCTTATCAGGGAAAAAGAAGAGATTATGAACAGACTTCTTTTATCACAGAAAACTTATAAAGGCATTATAGACAGCATAGCAGAATCAATTTATATTCAAGACGAAGATGGGATATTTCTGGAAGTAAATCAGGCAGCTGCAGATGCGTACAATTGTACAAAAGAATACCTGATTGGTAAGTCAGTGGAATTTCTTTCGGCTCCTGACCTTAATGATTTCGATGAGATAAAAAAGGCAATCAGAGAGGCTTATAATGGCAAACCGGTAAGTCTTGAATTTTGGGGACTACGCTCAGACGGTTCAATTTTTCCAAAAGAAGTGAGTTTATCATCGGGTGAGTATTTTGGTAAAAAAGCAACAATTTCAGTTTCAAGAGATATTACGGAAAGAAAACAAGCAGAAGAAGCTCTCAGAGAAAAAGAAGCTATGTTCAGGAGCATAACCGAAAATGCATTCGACATGATAAGTCTTCTGGATACAAATGCTTGCTATCTCTATTGCAATTCTTCGTATTACAGAATTTTGGGATATTCTCCGCCGGAGCTTATTGGCAAAGATGCGATCTCAATTGTGCATAAAAATGATCAGGAGATAGTTGCCAGACTACTACTGGAAGCGGTGACAGGTATCAGAAAGTTATCTCATTTCAGTATCAGACTCATTTGTGCAGATGGTGGAATAAAATGGGTAGATCATAAAGCGACCGTTATCTTAAACAAAGATGGCAAGCTGGAAAGAATTCTGATTATGGCATCTGATATTTCTGAGCGGAAGAAAGCTGAAGAAGAAAAGAAGAAATTGGAGTCTCAGCTTCTTCAGGTACAGAAAATGGAATCAATTGGTCGTCTTGCCGGAGGAGTTGCTCACGATCTAAACAATATGCTGACACCTATTCTGGGATACGGAGATCTAATAAAAAACGATTTCGATGAGGAAGATCATAGAGCTGAGTTCATGGAAGATCTCCTGAAAGCTGCAAGATCTGCCCGTGATCTGGTCAGACAATTATTGGCTTTCAGCCGAAAACAGACAATGCTTCTTAAAGAACTGGATTTGAACTCAGCTTTGAGGGGATTTGAGAAATTATTGCGTAGAACAATACATGAAAATATTTGCATTGAAGTGAAAACATCCAGTTTACCATTAATCATTCAGGGTGATTTGAGTCAGCTCGAACAGATTATAATGAATCTGGCAGTTAATGCCCAAGATGCAATGCCTGAAGGTGGTAAACTAAACATAGAAACATCTTTGACTGAAATCAGCGAAGAACTGATTATTGAAAAACTTCAACTGACACCAGGAGAATATGCTCTGTTAACTGTCAG
>JAQVBK010000106.1 GCA_028690365.1 Candidatus Cloacimonadota bacterium | reverse complement strand
AGATACTAGATAGACTCAAATTTTCCGGTGATACAAATGACGTAGTCAACCTTCTGATTCTCAATCACATGAAATTCAAAAGCATTGGCGCAAAAGCAGAAAAAATCTCTGACCGGAAAATTCGGGAAATGTTGAATAAATGGGGAGAGGGTACGTTTCTGCTGTTACGCCTGGTTCATGCCGACAATCTGGCTCATAATCCCAAACATAATCTTCCGGAACAGATTCCCGCCTTATGGCGTAAAATGAGAAGAATTCAGAAAGAGTTGGCTTCTTTACCTATGCCGGTTAAAGGCAGAGATGTAATCGAACATTTTAAAATCCCTCCCGGCAAGGAAGTAGGAATTCTGCTGAAGAAAGCAGAGAAAATCTGGCTGGATGAGCCGGGGTTGGAGAAGGAAGAAATCCTCAAACGATTATCTAAATATGATAAGAAATGATGCATCAAAGTTGATTCAACGGATTCGAATAAATAATCACAATTATTACTATTATCAATATATATTCCTTGACAGAAAAAAGGAATATTTTTTCCAATATTTAAAAAAGACTTGGAGGTTTTATGTTCACGAAGAAGAAATTTTGTCTATTTATTGCCCTGATTGCCATGTCTGGTGCTGTTTACGCACAATTCACGGCTCCCCAGAATCTTATGATCACATCTGAAGGTGTGACAATTCAACTTAACTGGGAAGCTCCTACAGATACAAATCCTGTCTCTTACAATGTTTATGCCAATCAGTCATTTGTAGCCAATGTTACAACACTGTCCTACACTTATTATCCCGACTTCATTTATTTCAACCAGTTTTGCATCAGCGCCGTCTATCAGAATCCTGAGGGTGAATCAAATCCAGCAGCTTGCTCAGCTGATCTGGAAGTACCCGCAATGTTGGAATTGCCTGTCAGTTATGATTTTGACAACAATTCCGAAATGTTGGCAACATCTCCTTTAAATGGAACAGTAAACTGGACACTCTTTACTGATGGTCATACTGAAGACTGCGCCGTTTTCCAGGGAAATGGAACAGCTGTTTCAGCAAGGCTATATACTCCACCACTGCTGATCTATGGATATGAGCAATTTACGGTTTCTTTTTTCTATAAAACACCTCAGGCTGATAATGCTGACAACCTGATGATAGAAATCAACGGTGAAAATATTGTGCTTCCACCCTCAGAAGACTGGGCTTACGCAGAGTATTCTTTGAACGAATTTCCAAATGAGTTTCACATAGAGTTCATAGCCTCAGTTCAGGGTGAAAATACCGTATATCTGGACACAGTAAATTTATATGGAACCACCTCAACTGCTAATGTAGAAGAAGCTGTTAACGATGTTGCTTTGAAAAGTTTTCCTAATCCATTTTATATGTCAAACTCAGATTACAACAACAGACAAGTACATGGAATAACCATTTCATATTCAACTAAAAGTGTTTCAGATGCTGAAATACAAATATACAATTTGAAAGGACAGGTAGTCAGAAATCTTGGAGTTATAGCAGGTAAGGAAGAAGACAACTCAATTACTTGGAATTGTAAGGATGACTCGGGAAGTACAGTCAGTAACGGTATCTATTTTGTTGGGCTACGGGTAAACAATGGGATTTTCTTTCATAAGTTGATGTTGATTAAATAATTGTTAAATAAAGTTCCCGGTTGATCCGGGAACTATTTTCTTTACCGCAAAATCAATTTGCATCTTCTTCAAAGCTATCCAGTACATCGGCAAACTCATTCAAATAAGCTTCAACAGCATCCAATACTTTTTCAGCCTCCGGTAGTCTCGCCAGTATATTTTCTTGAATTTTCAGGGTGTATTTATAAGATTGCTCAGCCATTTTAATTCCACTCTCAGTAATCTTGGCGAACCATTTTCTGCGATCAATTTCAGATGGAAATCTATTTACTAGTTTTTTTTCTACAAGGGTGTCAACAATCCTGGTAACCCTACTATGTGAAACACTCAGAACAGCAGCCAGTTCATTCATGCAAACGCCCTGTTTTTTTTCAGCAAGAAGTTGTAATAGTGTGCATTCCATCCGACCTATGTGGCTACATTTTTTTTGAACAAGGTCTTTGTTTGTACAGAGCTGATTAATTTTCTTATTTAGCTCAATGCTTCTTTCCAGTAATTCTCTTTTCATTATTCACCTCAACTATTTCTTTATAAAATATTTAACCAAATCAAATATATAAGATAACAAATTTTTCAGATTGGAAACATGTTTTTTGTATTTCAATTTTCGATAAATCTAAACTACCGAATTTATTTCTATATCCATCTTAATGCAAATCATAATAAAAAGTGTTTACAAAGTTATAACTTGATTTTTTGTGTCTCAGTAATTGGAGAATAAGAATGACTAGCTAAGAGCAAGATTCGTTTATCCAATGAGGAGAAATTTCAATTCTTCAGAATTTTTAGGAGGAAACATGAAGAAGATATTTTTAATAATTGTGTTGTTTACTTTTTCTCTGCTGAGGGCAGAAGATGTCAGTGGTACAATTTCTACAGATACTATCTGGCAGGGGTCAATCAATGTAGTGGGGGACATTACTTTACTCAATGCTCATCTAACCATTCAGTCGGGTACGGTTGTTACTTTTATGGGAGATTTCCAGATAAATGCTGAGGGCTTAATTACGGCTGAAGGAACTGAAACAGACTCAATTTTTTTCGTTGCCGATAATCAACAATGGGATTCTATAAAGCTTGATTACAATCCCGCTAATGGAGAATTCCACAGTTTCAGGAACTGTCGTTTCAGAGATGCTGATATAGCTATAAAAATACTCAATTCTCCTGCTGAAATTAGACAATGTTCTTTTGCTTTTATGGGTAACATGGCGATAGATGTGTTTGGATTGAATAATAACAACCCGCCGGATGTGCTTATTTCAGAATGTGTTATCTCAAGATGCCAGCGTCACGGTATATTTGTAGTGGAGTATTCAAATCTGATTATCGAAGATTGTGATATCTCTTATTGCGCCCTGGATAATTCACCCCGGGGAGCAATTCAGCTCAGTTGCCAGACTACCGGTTCTTCAAATAACCCGATTATCAGGAACAATTATATTCATCATAACACTTGGCAGGGTATGACTGCCTTCGATATTACAGGAGGTGGGCAAATTGCGCCTACTTTCGAGAACAACATAGTAGAATATAATCTGACCGGAATTTATCTGTTGCACGCTAACGGCTTCTATTCAGGAAATCAAATCTCTAATAATTTTGTAGAGGGAAATGCTGATTCAGGAGCCGGAGTGATGATCAGCGGCGCATCCTGCAATCCAACCTTCACCCATAATTCAATATTCGGTAACTTCACAGGTTTCTATATTGTTTCCGGAGCTACTGCTAACTTAGGCAATATCAACAATGCCAGCGACACAGATGATGGTTTTAATCAGATTTATGATAATGTTGATATGAATAGCCTAAACCACAGCGTGTATAGTCTTTCCGCTCAGAATATTACAGCACAGAATAACTACTGGGGAACAACAGACACTGAGATTATTGACCAGACAATTAATGACGGAAATGATCAGGCAGGAGTGGGAATGGTGGATTATCTGCCTATTATTGATAGTAGTGTAGCTTTGGTAGGTAATTATTATGACGATGTCATAATAAACGGAGGAGAAGTCATTGTCATTGGTGGAGTTAATATCCATAATGCATCTTTAATCATGAATAACGGTGCTTCTCTGAGATTCACGAATTCTTGTAATCTTATAATCGGTAATGGAGGAATAATTCTGAATGGTGCTGTAAATGATTCTATAAGAATAATTCAGGATGAAAATACGCAGTCATCAATTGAAATAATCTGTAGTTCAGAACCAACAGAGACAACCTTTAACTATGCAAACATAAGCATAGGTAGACTGATTATTTATACTGAAGTAAGCAGTGAACAAGCAAATCTCAGCATTTTGAATTCAAGCATCAATCTGCAAAACTCATCTTCATTTATTGAAGGTGTCTGGAATAACATAAACATTGATAACTCTATTTTTAATAATCATTATTTACCATTTAATATCAACGCTGAGAATTGTTTGATCTCTAACAATTCTTTCTTTAACTGTCAACATTCTACCAGTTCTTTCAATTCAGTTAATGAGTCTTTGATAGAAAACAACACATTTATTAACTGTGCTGGTTATCTGGAAATTGCTAACAGTCTTGTAGAAAACAATGATTTTTATTCCAGTTCATATAGATTTATACTGAGCGATGTGATTTTCAGAAACAACAGAATCAGAAATTCCTCTGAAGAATACATTTTCCACCTCTCGGGAGATTCATCTTATATCGTAAATAATCTTATCACCAATAATGAATCCGAAGTTTTTTTTGATTTAAACATGAGTGATCTTGAAAGTGTATTGATAGTTAACAACACTATTTCCAATAATGAGTTTGATATAATTAGTAATGTTCAGGAAGAAGGGACAGAGGGAATCTTTCATTTTTACAACAACACATTCAACAACAATGATCTTACTCATTTCATTTATTCAAACTCATCTCAGAATGAATTCCATTTTTACAATAATAATTTCTTTGGAAGTGGTACCTCAGTTACAGGTGACGCCACTATCTTTGGTTTGGAAAACAGTTTTAACATTGATCCTGTCTTTATTTCACCTTCTGAAAATATCGGGATTTCAGATGATGCCTTAACTGCCGACTGGAGCTTAACTGCCGAATCTGGTTTAATTAATCAAGGTTATGCTGACGTGACCGGTCTGAACTTACCGGAACTTGATCTGGCAGGGAATCCCCGAATTTATCAGGGAGAAACAGCTGTTATAGATGTCGGCGCGTACGAATATCAGGGAGATGTCTCAGCAGAAGGAAATCAAAGCAACATCCCGGTAGATCTACTGTTAGGTAACTATCCCAATCCTTTCCGGAACAGCAATAGCAATTCCAGAGATGGTTCCGGTACTTTGATAAAATACCAACTAAAACAAGATTCACATGTGAACATTTCAGTATATAATCTGAAAGGTCAAAGAATCAAGAATCTGCTCAATGGTTCGGTAAGCAAAGGTCAGCATAACATTTCCTGGTCAGGAAGGGATGAAAACAACCAGCCGGTTGCTTCCGGAGTTTATTTCTATAAAATGGATATAGAAGGAAGACAAAAAATGGTAAAGAAATGTCTTCTTCTCAAATAGTGAATTAAAAGGAGTTGTGATGAAAGATTTGAACGGTAAAAACATTTTGTTGGGACTGCAACATACATTTGTAATGTTTGGGGCGACTGTTCTTGTTCCTATATTAACAGGATTAGATGTTGGAGTTGCTTTGTTTGCTTCCGGTATCGGCACCCTGCTTTTTCATTTTCTCACAAAATTTGAAGTTCCTGTTTATCTCGGTTCTTCTTTTGCTTTTATCCCTGGTATCATAGCTGTGACAAACCTCCGTAATGGCTCTTTGGCTCATGCTTTGGGTGGTATATTTCTGGCTGGACTTTTGTATGTTGTAATCTCGATGATTTTAAAGAAAGCCGGGACAAAAATTCTTCATCGTATTCTCCCACCGTATGTAACCGGTCCGATGATTATTTTGATTGGACTTATTTTGGCTCCTGTAGCTGTTGAAAGTGCTTCAGGCGCAAATTCAGCTAATATAGTTGAAAGAATTGGCACTAACGGTTGCTGGTTACTGGCAGTATTTACCCTGGCAGTGGCAATAATGGTGAAAATCTATTTTCGTGAAATAGGACTGAAGTTTCTCTCGATGCTTCCGGTTCTTCTTGCTTTAGCGACCGGTTATATCATATCTCTGGTATTTGGATTTATCGATTTAAATCCAATAAAAGATGCTGCTTGGATTGGATTCCCCCAATTTATGTTGCCAAAGTTTTCCTATGAAGCTGCTTCGATAATTATCCCTATTGCAGTTGTAACAATGGTAGAGCATTTTGGTGATGTTCTGGCAATTGGTAATGTCGTTGGCAAAGATTTCGTTGAGAATCCCGGTATTCACCGCACTTTGCTTGGAGATGGATTGGCAACCTCTCTTTCCGCATTAATCGGTGGACCGGCAAATACTACCTATAGCGAAAATACCGGAGCGGTTGCCTTAACCGGAGTCTATAATCCGATAATCATGAGGATAGCCGCTGTTTTTGCCATTGTATTAGCGTTTATCCCAAAATTCAGTGCTATTATTCATACTATTCCGGGACCGGTTATCGGCGGAGTTTCAATTTTACTTTTTGGAATGATTTCATCAATCGGTATAAAAAACATGGTGGACAATGAAGTAGATTTCTCTAATCCTAAAATTTTGATCGTTTCTGCTACCATGCTGGTTCTGGGTCTCGGGAAAACAAAAATTCTGGTTGGAAACTTTCAATTCGAAGGTTTGGGGCTTGCGGCATTGGTGGGAATCATTCTCAATCTGATAATTAATTTCCCTATATATAAAGAAGAGGAATAGATTGAGAGCTGCAAAAGATGAATAAGGTCAACATTGATGTTTTCAATTCTTTTACACTTAATGGTAAAGGAGGAAATCCGGCAGGAGTAGTTTTGACGGAAGAAACTCTAGATTTTGCAAAGATGCAAAAAATTGCTGCTTTTATCAATCTGTCAGAAACCGTTTTTATTGGGATTCTGTCAGAAAATACTTATCATCTGAGGTTTTTTACACCGCTTACTGAAGTTGAATTTTGTGGTCATGCTACAATTGCTGCAATGGAATTTCTAAAACGAAAATTTGATTTGGAAGATGGAGTTTATTATATAGAATCATTGAAAGGAAATTCTGTAGTGAGAATAAATGAATCAGACATATATTTAGCGATGCCTGACGCCTCATTGGAAGAGATTATTCCAGAATCATCTATAAATGAAATTTTCCAAAACTCAGTCAAAATTTCGAATAATCTGCCTGTACAGGTTGCAATATCAGGACTAAGGGATATCATTATTCCCCTCGTCAAAGAGACAGATTTGGCAAGTCTCAGACCTGATTTCAGTGCAATTTCCCTCTTAAGCAAGAAACACAATTCAGTAGGAATTCATGTATTCACAATTATTCAGAAAAATGATAAAAAGATTGAGGTTGCCTGTCGCAATTTTGCCCCCTTGGTAGGAATTAGTGAAGAATCTGCTACCGGAACCGCTAACGGAGCACTGGCATTATTCCTTTATAATCATCTGAAACTGGTAGAAGATGTTGAATTCTTATGTTATCAGGGGCAATATATGAATAAACCTTCTTTGATAAAGGTGAGAATTTCCGATAAATTCGATAAACCTGAAATAACGGTTGGTGGGAAAGCTGAATATGTATGCCATAAAGAATGGTGTCCTAATTGATTGATATCATTCCAAGGCTTTTCTTTACAGTATCTATTTAGCAAAAATATCAAAATTTGCTATACATAAAACGCCCGACAATGCCGTCAACCTGATTGTAATATAAGAAAAATTTCTCATCTATACTATTTAGGGAATTTAGCAAAACCGGCATTTCCTCCTGTGATAAGATGAGAGTAATTTGCTTGCGGTTAGAGCCGGAGAAACTCCCTTCTACATCTGAGATAGTAAAACTTCTTTCAGGGAAAATGTGACTTATTACACTGCTTATTTGATCTATTTTGTCAACATTGATGGTAACCCGTGAATACTTGTATCTTCTATAAATTGCATTAACTGTTTCAGCGCTCACAAAAATAAATATTGTCGTATAAATAAGGGTATTAGCTACATAAGAGATACTTTCTGTTTTTAGATAAGCCAGCACAAGACCATAAACCATTGAAATCAATCCCGCTGAGATAATAATTTTCCCTACAGGTTTTCTCAGTTTCTCAGAGAAGTAGACTGCAATTATATCTTCATCTCCCACTGATCCTCTGTTTTTCAGTGATAATGCTTTGGCAATTCCCGCAATAATTGAACCAAACAATACAAGGACAAGACGCTCATTTTCCGGCTCCGGTGATGCAAATTTTATCATAGGTAGGATTAGGATAAAAGCTGAAACAGAGCTGACAGTCATCAGAGTTTTTATGCTAAATTTAATACCTATTTTGAAGAAAGAGAACATAACGAGAATAAATTGAAATGCCGAATAAAACACAACGAAAGAAAATTCGCTATCCAGGTAGTAAGATGTAGCCAGCGACAGACCTTCGGTTCCGGTCATTATTACAGTTGATGGTCTAATGAAATATTTTATAGCGACCGCATACAGAAAACCGGTAAAGATTGGGACAAGAAATTGAAATAATGACTCTATACGGATTCTCTTCTTTTTCATTTTTACTCCTAACCTATTATCTTGTAGTTATTTGCAGCAGCTTGTGACTTTGCTTATGTAAGCAGTCTAAAACTGTATAATTCTACAGTTGATTGCTAATAATATAGCAATCTTGAACAGATAATGAAATAATATCAGATGTTAGAATTAAAAGAGTTTTTTGAATAAAAAGTTATGATTCGGAGATTTTTTACTAGAATTTTAGTTTAAAAACATACGATTTCAGCAGTTTGCTTGTGAATCAAAGGATACAGAATTACTGACAAACATATTCAGAGAGTCAGCAATCATCAAATCTCTGATGATTTAGTATTCAGGAATATTATTTACGAAGAAGCTATTACTAGCAATTCAGATAATCTATTCTACTGCAGTTACTCTATAGAATTTTTTCTCCTCAGAACTAAGCGCTTCCTGCCATGTAGTTAGGTTAGTCGTATCAAGTAATTCAAATGTGCCGTCCGGAGCTGTGCAGGAATAGATGTTATAAGAAGCTGCTCCAGTTACAGAATCCCAGGTAATAGTGACTATTCCGGTTTCAATCGTGATCACAACATTCTGTGGTTCAGATAGAGATTGAAAATGTCCTTCTCCGGGAGAGCCTATTCCACCGGGATTAGACCAATCTGATTGAGCAGTACCAGGTGTATCTGCAACTCTTTCCAGAACGTCGTCGCTGTTCCAGTTCCAGGCAGCGGTCGGATTGTTGAACTGATCAATTATTTCTGATCTGACAGAATCATGGTAGAAATCGATTGCATCCTGACCACCATCCAAACTAAAAAACGGAGTCCATGGCCAAGTGCTGTAATTGAAGGGAAGAATAAAATCGGCTGTCATGTTGTAAGCAAGGGGAAAATACGTTTCGTTTTGACAGATTACAAGATAATCATTAGGTTCTATTATTCCCGACAAAGCAAAAGTCGCTGTTGGCGTACTACTGCCATCATAATATCTTACCGTTACATTACTCAGACTTATTTTATGTTCTGTAATATTAGTGAATTCAATGAAACCTGAAAATTCATAAATTGTTGCGTCTTTCCCTACAACCTCTGTTATCAGCAAATCTCCGGGGGTTGGTTCAAAAATATCAGATGGAGTTGTTGTGCTATATTCGGGAATATCTCCGTCCAATTTATAATTAGTAAGATTTCCTGATCCCGTGAATGGATAGATTTTGAAATTATAGGTAGTTAGTGGATTACACGTAGTGAATGAAAAGGAGGAAATTCCGTAATTTACTGTTATAACTCCCTCCCCATCCGATAAATCTGCATCTGCCGGAGGCTCATAACTATCGGTCGGATCGTTTACATAGCCGATAGAAGCTTTGACGAGATAACCCTGTGGAGGTTGAGAACCATCATTTTCTGTCCAGGAAAGATCAATTTGATTGTAGGTGATTGCAGTTGCAGAGAAATTTAGGACATGATTTGTTGGTTCCGGTTGCCAACCACTACCAGAGTAGGATTGTCCTGGGTTTAAAATGCCTTGAGTAGTGCTTCCGTCTGTTACCCAATGTGCAGAATCGTCGTTAATTGTATCATCACCTGCTGAAAAATATGCACTACTTATCGTCCTATGTTCACGGGAATCCTGAATTGATTGACGCCACTCCAACCCATACGGTGCTTCTATACGTGGAGTTCCCCATGAAATGTGATCTATGGGAGTAGAATTTTCGACATCCCAGATGCCGTCATCATCAGCCCAGAGAGTCAGGTTATCATTTAGTATATCCAATTGTATTGTCCAGAAGGAAAGTGGAACTCGACTCAGATATTCTGATTCCGTATAGATAAACATGGTTCCGTCAGACGAATCAAGGTCATTATTGAGCCCATTTCCATCAAAGATAACAATTGTAGTGCCACCGGGGATATTAGAAAATTCCGAATAATCGTTAAATCTGATAAAAGCTTCATTGAGACCGGGTGGCATTGTTATACCATTGTACAGATCTGATGGATTTATATCAGTGAGTAACCAGTTCCTCAGATCAACGCCACCTTCTGCGATTACTAATAGTTCAACCCATTGTCCGACATCTCTGTCTGGTATTTCAGGGTCTGCTTCATATTCATTGATAATCACGCAATCTACATATGGAGCTGGGAAAAAAGCTCCATCCTCAGTTGCACCACCATTACCGGTTGCATCATCGTCATCATTTTCAGCTTCATAACCATCACCGGGTTCTCCAAAGCCATTGCCCGACCAGCAAACATAAGTTGCTCCCGCTCCACTTTCTCCACCATCATCAGTAAAGG
>JAQVBK010000105.1 GCA_028690365.1 Candidatus Cloacimonadota bacterium | reverse complement strand
AAATACAGGTACTCTCCAATAGAAATCTGATTAAAGAGTACTTACGCGGCAGAATTCTCGGCTATTATCAATACTCCACACAGAAAACGGATTATTGGGATATCTCCCGATTGGGAATCTTTACAGTCTGGAGTAAAAGGTTAACCGATCTGCTGTTTTTGGGTATCACCTATTCTCATCAGCAGGTCAAACGCGTTTATGATGATAATTACTGGCTTTATAAAGATTTTTCCAAAACTGATATAGTAACAGGAGAAATCACCTTTATATTAGACCGGAACTGGCAACTGGAAACAAAACTTTCCTTCTCCCCCACTAATAATGAGGTAGTTTACAAAAGTATAGGCACAAGTTTTGATAATCGGAAATATGTCTCTTCCCTGATTCTTGCCGAAGAAATGGTAGACATTAATTCTGCTAAAAACAGGACTTCAATATCATTCTCGAACGAAGTCAGCTACTATGACTGGCAAATGAAGGGAACATTGAATTATTACAACATGAAAAGAGATGAATCTGTCAGAGACTTCTCCATTGTTACATCAGAAAACAATGGGTTTCAGGGTGTTTTATCAGTAAAAAACTACATTCTCGACGATAAGGAAACATCTCTGTATCTTTTCTCAAAGTACACAGATTTCAAAAGAGAATCACGGTTTTACTACAGTCCTCGGAAACTTTTTCATTTCGGAGGCGGAGGTGTATTTTACTATCAATTCAATAAAAGAATTGAGATAAAAAGTTCTCTGGATTTTGCCTTCAATGATAAGGCAGATATCGCCTGGTCAACAGATGCTCTTTTGACTGTAACCACAGGTTTATTCAAAGTAAATCTGGGAGTTAGAAGGTATTGTGAAGAAGACCTGAATGAGTGGGAAATTTTCGGGTTTGTTTCTGAATTGAGACTGTTCTAAATAAAAGGAGGCGGAAAGATTATCTTTCCGCCTTCATAAACACTTTCACTTCTTATTTCTGAGGGAGTTCCTCAAATTTATCGGCAGTAAAGATAAATCTATCAACCCAGTTTTTTGTCTGAGCATACAGACAGCTTTCATCGCCGTTTTTCTGCATAGCGTATTTCTTTTCTGAGTTTTCTGCAACTACAAAATGTAGTACTTCACCGTTGAATTTTTCGATATCAACAACAACTATAGGTTTCTCAAAAAATTCTGCCCACTCATCAAATTTGTCATCATAGAATGTAGAAGTGCGCAGATTAGTCATTCCATTCTCCGCTTTCATAATTGCCTGATTATTCTTGGGTATATTGAATTCTCTTTCAGCATCCCGATAAATCCAAAGAGAATCAGTGGCAATAAGACTGTAGGAATTTACTTCAGATTGTACATTTACCTGTTTGATCTCATCCTTACTCACCTTGGCAATTATATTATTTCGCCAGCTTGACAACATCGGATTTATCATGTTGTAGATATTGGTTTGAAGTTGATAAACTTCTTTTGATTTATTCTTTCTGGCATTGGAGTAATTGTAATTCTTAGATCTGCCAATAATTGATTCATCTACGAGTTTGTTACCGGCAAAGAATTTTATGGTGATACCAAGCGAATCAACCACATTGAAAGTGGTAAAATACTCTTCTGAATCACTGATAGGAAGAGTTGAATTGATTACTGGCAGCACTTTTTCAAACAGGTCGTTGACTTTGTTTTCCATTATGGAATAATAAATCGGATAATCAATCATCCATGTATCTTCAACTTTCTTTATTTTAAGTGTGTCTGTTGGAGAATAAATCTCGATGTTAGTAAGAGCTTTTGCATCAAAATTGAAGAAATTTACAGTTTTTTCCTTTCGGTCTTTAGTCTTTAACATAAAGAAAACTGCCACTAGAATCAGCAGTATTACAATTGAGATTATGTTCTTCTTATTCATAAATCTTACCTACCATTTGTCTTTTTGCTAATATCATTTTGTATCTTATTATCCCGAATATTATCAGTAATGCTGCCGGGACAAGGATATTTAACCATTTTACAAGTTTTCTGGTGTGGTTTTCCAGTTCTTTTAGGGGTCGGTATTCTGTTTCGCGGGATCTGAGAGAAACCAGCTCCTCATTGCCGGAGAGATAATCCATTGCATTCATAGCGAAATTGACATTGGTGGGAGAACCGCCACCGGCAGAAGCTTTTATGAAATCAGCATCAGCCACGAGAAGAATTTTTGCATTATCCGTAGAGGGTATGTAATTTTCATTCTGAGCTTGTTCGTTGTCAGTAAAATAGCTTTCAAAATGACCTGAATACATTCCCGCTAAAACTTTGGGTGATTCTTTGAAAAGAGTTTTTAAGTCAGTTTTCATGTATTTTTCATAACTAAGATCAAATCTCCCGATATTTTGTCCGGAGTTCTTTGAACTGTAAATCAGAGGTTCAAAATTAACTCCCTGTTTAACCCTTTCCGCATCAATTTCTGAAACAAAAACAAAAACCAGATTATCCAGATTTGCTACAATCGGATGATTTTTGTTCATATTGTTTGATATTGGGAAAAACGGATATTTAACAGGTATATTCATAACAAAAATTCCCTGTCTCTGTTGAACAGAAACCTGAGAACATTCAGCATCCTGAACCAGATTATTTTTCACATAGATCCCATAGTTTTCCAATATAGGAAAGATATTGGACTGAATAAGGTCTGCACGTCCTTCCTGAAGATTGGTATCTACTTTGTCCTGGAAAACTACCAGATTGCCACCATTCATAAGATACTGGTCGAGATTGTATAGCTGAGTTACAGTCAGAGAATCTTTAACGCCGGTAAACAGCAGAACTGAAACATCGCTATCCAAAGGTGATTCCAGATCAGTTGGCATCATTTCATAATTGCTGCTGATCATTTGTCTGAGTTCTTGATATTCAGTTTGGGGACTTCTGGGGTCAATTTGTTTATCTTCTTCACCCTGGAAGAAAGCTACCCTACTTAAGCCAATGGCAGTAATCTTTTTTATAGAGCTGGTAATGTCATATTCCAGACCCCGGGTATTCTGCACTATCGGAATAACTTCATTTTTATCCTGATAGAAGAATGCTATACCCATGTATACTTCTCTTACTTCAATTTTATCATTCTCAACCACCTGAAGTTTCACCGGTTGAATCATATTTTTTCTGGCTTCCTCTTTGACATTTTCTTCACTGACAAACTCAAAATGGAAACGTCCACGGGCATAAGCTTCATATTCTGCCAACAAATCTCTGGCATATCTCTGAGTATCAGCATATTGTCCAGGTAGATTCTTAGAAAAGTAAGCCTTGGCAACCAGCCTGTCATCGAGTTCCCTGATAACTTTTTTACTTGATTCTGACAAAGAATAGACCTTCCCGTCTGAAAAGTCGAGTCGTTTAAAGAGATTTATTGAAATCAAGTTAACAAAAATAATGATTGCCGCAAAAATTACTATATTTGAGATTAATGATTGTTTATCTTTTATTGCTTTCATTTTCACTCCTATTTCCATTTCCTTGCTTCCATCACAATTACAGCCATTCGCAGGAATAACGCAATCAAACTGAAGAAGTACACCAGATTTCTGCTATCAATAACGCCTTTAGATATATTTGAAAAATGGTAATTTATACTGAGATACTGGAATATTCCAACCAATCCTGAAGGAATAAATATCAACGAATAACCAATAAAAAAGAAAAACAAACTTATGAAGAAACCAATTATGAACGCCAGAATCTGATTGGTAGTTACAGATGAAGCAAAAATTCCGATTGCAGTATAAACTGCTCCGATTAAAACCAAACCCAGATAACCGGTGACTGCTGCACCAACATCAACATTGGTTCCCAGAATAAGAATAGTAAAGAAATGCACCAACGTAAATAGTAAACCTGTTCCGACAAAAGCCAGAGAAGCCCAGAATTTCCCCATTACTACTTCAGAATCAGTCAATGGCAGAGTCGCCAGTGTTTCAATAGTTCCATTACTTTTTTCCTTTGATAATGTACCCATTGTGATGGCAGGTATAAAGAAAAGGTATAGAATTGGGACTATACTGAATAATGAAGACATATCTGCCTGCATGTTAATAAACAACGGACTGGTAAAAAACCAGGCTGCCAGAATCAGAAAGAAAACCAATACTATATAAGCAGAGGGAGCATTAAAAAAAGTGCTCATCTCTTTACGGTAAATTACTGAAGTTTTTCCCATTAGGCTGCTCCTTTTTCGACTGTAAGATTTCTGAAGATTTCTTCCAGACTTATATATTCACGCTTCATTTCAAGAAGAGTCCAATCATTATTTTTTATGTAATTGTAAATATCGGCTCGTTTGTCTATGTTGGAATCATATTCAAGCACAACCTCAACAAAGCCCTGTCTATCCTTTTTAGACACAAATGCCACTTCAGGAATTGCAAAGTCTATTGATTCCGGGGTTTCTGTCTGAATCTCCAAAACAATTTTTGTTTTCCCACGGAAGCTGGCTTCCAATTCTTTTGTAGGCTTATCTGCCACAATTTTACCCTTATTTATAATAATAATTCTATCGCACACAGCTTTAACTTCCTGTAAAATGTGACTAGAAATTATCAAAGTCTTTTCCTTTCCGAGTGATTTTATAAGGTCTCTGATTTCTACTATCTGATTTGGATCTAAACCGGTTGTAGGTTCGTCCAGAATCAAAATTTTGGGATCATGAATAATTGCCTGAGCCAAACCCACTCTCTGACGATAACCCTTGGAGAGAGTATTGATTGGTTTGGAAATTACGGTTTTTAATCCGCATTTAGCAATAGTGTCTTTCAATCTCCTGCTGAATTCACTTTCAGGAATTTTTCTGACTTCTGCAATAAATTTGAGATAATCATATACTGTCATCTCTGTGTAAAGTGGATTGTGTTCAGGTAAATATCCTATTAATTCTCTGATTTCCTGTGAATTATCAAGGATATTGAAGTCTTTAATCTGAATATTGCCTACAGTTGGCGATAGATAGCCGGTGATAATTTTCAGAGTTGTTGATTTTCCCGCACCGTTAGGTCCCAGAAACCCAACGATTTCACCTTCCTTAATTTCGAATTTAATGTTATCAACAGCTCTCAGATCACCATAGTCTTTTACCAGATTTTGGATCTGAATCATAGTAGTTCTCCTTCTTGTTATTGTAACTCTTTTATTTGGTTAATTTTGAGTAAAATTAACACTCTTATAACGAGATTGATAATTTTTATTACACAAAAAACTATTTTTTGTTATAGGTTAATCAATTGAGATCATCAATTTTTCTGTCTCCGCCATTGTAGGTTAGTCTCATTTTATTGACTCTCTCATCCCCGATCAAGGGCGAGGATTAGAACACGTCTACCATTTACCATTTTCCCTCTACCGTTTGCGTATTCCGCCTACCGTCTACTATTAATTGATACCAGGAGGACTATTTTGCTATTTTTCATATTTATACTCCTCTATTCTCACTTCATTGCTGTCAGTATGAAAACAAAAAGAATATGTTGTTGATCTGCCAACATCACTAGAATAGAAGAATCCTTTATGTAAAGATCCAATCATTCTAAAAGTCGTAGCATTAATGAATTCCCCCCCCCATTCTATAATCAGGATGTGGAATAATATGCTTTAGAAGGGTCCCATCATTGCGATAAAGATAGAAATCAAATTCCATGTTATTGCCGTAAAAAGGCCCCGTCCTGGTATTGGGCTTAAATTTCCTGTTTTATTTCTGGCTTTGTAACAGCTAAGAACAAAATTGTCAGCGAAAGGATTAGCAAATATTTTGGCTTCTTGAGTAACTATATCTGTATCAATAATATCTTTGCCTTCATTTAAGTATAATCTCACTGTATACAAAACAACCGGTGGCATATTTCTGTTTTCTGTTTGAGCAGGTTCAATAACAGTGGGGTCTTTTAGTTCAATAATCACTCCATTATCGTTTATACGAATTGGTAAGTAAGAAAAATCTTTTACAGAATTTAGTGTATTCTTTTCAAGAATTATTTTACCTTCGCAATTATAAATCTTAACATTATAGTTGTCAGCTTCCCATTCACCTCTTTTAGTAGCATCCCATTCATAAATCATCAAATATTTTTTTTCTCTTGTGTCAATAAAAAGCTGATTTCTCTCTTGGTAAATGGAAAAAGGTTCAGAGTCTGAGGGATAAAACTCAACCGTACTTAGTCGGGTCATTTTGTCTATTTCCCTTTTTAGCTTTTTTGTTTCAGGCTCTTCAGCGCTCCATAAGTTTATGAAGCTAAATAAGGTTAATAATAACACAGTTGTCAAATAAATCTCTTTTTTCATGGTGTCTCCAGCTTTCAATAAAATATTTTTCTTAGTCTATGTTACACAGCTAACAGGAGACGATAAAATTTTTGCAAATATTGCTGTCAAAATATAATTAATTATGCAATCAGTTCTTTGCAGTAAGCCCTGCTCACTAAGCAAGAAGTGACTCTTGGTACCGACTTATCGGGAATAAATCGGGATGAGCATTTTTTATCCTGTATTCCCCCTCGTCCCTAAACCCCTGTTTGGGGACGAAAATACGAGCATGAGTTGCTAATTGCGTTACTGAAGACTGAAAGGCAAACCTTCCGTCTTCCCGTACTGCAGGAAGCCACCTTCTTTATGAAGGAAGGTTAAAGGCAATATTACCAGCGTGATATAGTCAGCGCTCCGAATTGAGGGTGCTCTGTCAAATGCCGGAGACTTCCGGCAACTTAGAATTATCTCTATGAAAAATTTAATTATTACCCTGAAGGGGTATAATATAATAGCCGGTGGTTTCAACCACCGGTAAATGAAATAATCCGAGACAAAACCCCGAACGGGGTTTAATACAAAGTTGCAAAGATTGTTAAACCCTTTCAGGGTTTGCTTTTTCTCTGAATACCGAAGGTTGAAACCTCCGGCTACTCATATTGAACCCCTTCGGGGTAATTAAATTATCTCATAGAACAAGAAGTGACTAGTAGTCCCGACTTATAGGGAACAACTCGGGATGAGCATTTTTTATCCTGTATATCTAGTACATCCCTGTAAATATCTCTCCAAGTCAGGGAAGAGAGAGAAAAGAGATTTAATTCTATCGTTCCCTAACAGGGTTTAGACGAGACATGTAGGTCAATCCTCCCGGATTGACATTATTCTTCTACTCTCCGAATTCTCGTTACCAATCCCCTGATTGGTAACTTAATGGATTCTCTTTCGAATCCCTGATTCGATTATATGATTTTTACATAGAGTTCTCATCCCCAAACAAAGTTCAGCAACAAGCAAAGATTGGTAACAGATTGTTTTCCTGTTCCTGTTTTTTACAGTAATCTTCTTTTGACCAGACAGTGATTCATGGTCTTTGAGAGTCTCATCATTGCTTTCTTTTCAAGAATCTTTTGGGAACAGCCTTATAGAGTTCTACAATTGCAGCTTCTAACTGCTCGGGAAAGTAATTTTTTATGATATCCTTTATTCTGCTATTTTCATTTAAAAAATTCCGGAAGCTTCCATCTTTTTTAGTTCTTCCAGAACGGTTTCCGTCAGTAAGTCTAAAGCGGATTTAGTGATATTCAATCGTAACAGCGTACGTTTAAATATTTCGTCTTCTGCTCTATTCTCATCACAGAATCCGAATTTATTCATTTGAGCAAGCCGATCAGCAATGAAAATGGTTGAAACCATTTTGGTATCATTTATAGTTCTGTTATCCGGTGTATGATGAAAAGCAATTGCATGACATAAGTCTGTGGGGAAATTCCAGTTCTCTGCCAATTTGAAACCGACTATCGTATGATTGAATCCCAATACCATATCTTCTGCATAATATAGACACTGCTTTGTTTCGACTGATTTTTTAATCAATTTTGAGAATTCTTCTGGCAAGAACTGATTTTCAATGACTATTCCTATGTCATGAAGCAATCCGGCAGTATAAACATTTATTCCGGGTAAGCGAAATTCTCTGCGATAGATATATTTGGCAAATAGCGCTGTAGCAATACTATGCTTCCACATAGCTTCACCTGAGAAACCTTCTTCGACACCTTCCATTTTGAAAAATTCAAATATCTTCTGAGATAACGCTATCTCTTTTACCTGCTCAAAACCAATCCAAATAATCGCTTCTCTTATATCATTAATTTTACGCGGAGGTGCATATAGGGCTGAATTTGCTCTACGTAAAACCTGTGCTGTCAAAGGTGGATCCAGTTCCAGGATGTTACGCAGATCCAGTGCACTTGAGTCCGGATTATTAATCAGCGAAATCAGTTGTATCACTGTGTTTTTTATGGAAGCAATACTGGAACTGTTGGCTAGCTCAATAATTTTCTTAATAATTTTTAGTTTTTCTTCAGATAGATTCATATATTACCCCGCTTAGATTAATCCTTGATTCTCTAATTCATTTATCTCTTTTTTTACCTGTTGAATTATAGTTGTTAAAGTTTCTTTCCTGATCCCCATTTCTTCTATACTGGCATTCAAGGATGCTTCATTACTTTTACTGTCTGCAAATCCCATTTTGGCATGATGAGCAAGCTGATCAGCCAAATTGAGAGAAAGCAGCATAGCTCTATTAATATACTCAGATTGAGATGGATTATGATGGAATGCAATTGCATCAAGCAGACTATCAGGTAAACCCCATTTTTCAGCCAGATATGCCCCGATATCTGCATGAGTAAACCCCAGAATCATCTCTTCAATTTCATTGAGATTTTTTTTCAACTGAGAAAACAGTGCCAGAACATTTCTGAATTTATCTTCAAAAAACTGGTTCTCAATGATAATGCCTATATCGTGCAATAAACCGGCAGTATATACATGTTTGTTAACATTCCCGAACTGATGGTTGAATATATATTTAGTCATGAGAGCTACTGCAATACTATGTTTCCAAAGTTTCATCCCTGAATAGGAACCAACAGAATCGCCCACTGTAAAAAATTTGAATATTTTCTGAGCTATGACAATTTCCCTGATTTCATTCAATCCTAAACGAACAATGCTGTCCTGAATGGTCTTTATCTGCTTCTGCCCTCCATAATATGCAGAATTTGCCCGGCTCAGAATTTTAACTACAAGCGGCGGATCAATCTCTATGATTCTGGTCAGATCTCCGGCACTTACATTGGGATTATTCAAAACTGAAAAAAGCTGTCCGACAGTATTCCTTATTGAGCCCAATTCTGTTCTGTCCAGCTCTTCCATTAAAGAAGACATCAAAGCTGTTTTCTCAACAGTTAAATATCCCATAGAATCTCCTGAGTTTATTATCAATTGCTATGTACATTTTTAAAATGTGAATCTTGATGTCAAACTATAAAATAAAAAACGTCCCTTCAATCCACCTATCTTTTTAAATTAAACATATCGATATAATTCTTGACTCCAAAACTTGGTAAAAGATTTGTAACTTAAAATAGTTTTCAGGAGTAAGTATGGAATATAAACCAAAGCAAATAGTAGATTTAAAAACAAACTCAATTGTAGCTTTTATAGTCTTTTTAGGCGCTCTGATTGTTTACGCCTTAACTCAATCACCTACTCTTTCCTTCTGGGATGCCGGAGAATATGTGACCTGTAGCAGCATATTAGGTATTCCGCACCCACCGGGAAATCCCACCTATATTCTGCTTGGCAGATTTTTTACTACAATACTCACTAGTTTTCAGCACGCTTCGGTAATAAACCTTCTTTCCGGAATTCTCTCAGCACTTGCAGTCATGTTTACTTATCTTGCTACAGTTAAACTTGTTTCACTGTATGAAAAAGATAAATTTTTGATAATTTTCTCGGGTTTTATTGCAGCTTTCTATATAGCTTTTTCATTCACTTTCTGGAACAATGCAATTGAAGCTGAAGTCTACTCAGGACTGGCTTTTGTTCTCAATATTATTATTTGGTTAACTCTGATATGGGTAGAAAAATCTGAAGACTTGTCACATCTGAATCTGCTTCTTCTAATAATCTACATTTTCTTCCTGGGTTTTGGTATTCATCAGACATCTTTACAGTTAGCTCCGGCAGTACTCTTCATAGTTTTCTATCCAACAATTATAAACCAGATCAAAAAAGATACCTTTTGGTATAAAACAGCTGCAATTACCGGAGTTTTCTTAGCTCTTTACTTTATTTTCAATTATTTCGGCAAAGTTTTTCAAATTCCTGATTTATCAAAAATGATCATTCTCGTATCATTCTTCATTTTGCTCCATTATTTCTACAAAGAAAAAGTCCCCGGTAAGGTCTGGGTTTTGGCAATTGTTCTTATTCTAATCGGATTGAGTACTCATATTTTTCTTTTTATCCGATCGTCACAACGTCCATTTATAAATGAAGGTGCTCCAAGTACTGTAAATCTATTCACTGAATATATCTTAAGAAGGCAGTATGGCGTAACTTCATTTGCAGTAAGAAGAGCAAGTTTTTTCTATCAGATAAAAGAACAGTTTCTGGAATACTTCAGTTGGCAATTCTTCAATTCAGAGACAATTTCAAGTTGGTTAAGAATCCCGCAAAATTTAATCGCTTTCCTTGGCAGTATAATAGTATGGTTTTTAGGTTTATTCGGAGCAATTGATCAGTATAAGAAAAATAAACATTCGTTTTTCTATCTGTTTTCTTTT
>JAQVBK010000104.1 GCA_028690365.1 Candidatus Cloacimonadota bacterium | reverse complement strand
CTACTCATTTTATGGATGAAGCAGAGTACTGTCATCGGGTTTCGATAATGAGACAGGGCAAGATAATTGCATTGGGAACACCATCTGAACTGAGAAAACTGCATGGGGAGACAATGCAGGATGTTTTCATCAATTTAGTAAAATCTACCAATGATGTAATTGTATAACACGGAGACAAATGAAATGATTAGCAATAGAATGTTTGTGATAGGAAAGAAGGAATTTTATCATATAATAAATGATCCCAGAACGCTGGCTATTGTTTTTTTGATGCCGGTGCTTCAGTTAATAATACTAGGTTATGCTATGAGGACAGAGTTACAGGAGCTCTCCATTGGGATAATTGATTATGATAATTCTACTATTTCCCGCGAGTTAATTGCTCATTTTAAAAATAACGATTTCTTCAAATTAATAGAGAGTGAAATTGAAGAGATTAATGACTTATTCTTGAACAGGAAAGCAAAAGCAGTACTCATTATTGAAAGAGGTTTCTCTGAAAATCTGCATAGAATGGAATCTGTTCCGGTTCAGTTGATTATCGATGCTTCCGATCAGAATACTGCAAATTTTGCCTTAAATTACACTGAAAAAGTTGTCAGGAATTTCAGCTCTCAGTTTGCAGGGGTAGAAAACCCTCTGGAAATCAGAATAAGAAACTGGTACAATCCGCAGGGGAAGAGTACATATTTCATTGTACCAGGAATTCTTGCCATAATTTTGGTAATGATTTGCGCCATGCTCACTAGTATTGCAGTAACCAGAGAAAAAGAGACGGGAACTCTGGAGCAATTGTTGATTTCTGCAGTAACTCCCACTGAAATAATTTTGGGAAAAGTGATTCCCTACATTTTTTTGGCTGTAATCGATGCAGCGTTGGTTTTATCTGTGAGTTTTTTCCTGTTTCGGGTTCCTTTTTATGGGAGTCTGTTCCTATTAACCTTATTAAGTCTTTTGTATATAATTTGTTCACTAAGTTTGGGCTTATTGATTTCCACAGTAAGCAATTCTCAGCAGAACGCAATGATGTTTGCAATTGCCGCAACTCTTCTCCCGTCTATGTTTTTATCGGGTTTCTTTTTCTCCATCAGATCAATGCCAGTGATTCTGCAAAGAATTTCCCAAATTGTTCCTGCCCGTTATTACCTTCAGATTGTTAGAGGGATAATGCTCAAAAGTAATACATTAGCTGAATTATTACCCTCGGTCTTTCCACTCATTATTATGAGCATACTTTTGCTTACTTTATCGGTGAAACGTTTTAAAAATATGTTATAGAGGAATTATGAGAAAGATATATTTCATGATGATAAAAGAATTCAGGCAAACCTTCCGGAATCCTCAGAGTCTGGCGATCATTTTTTTGTTACCGGTAATTCAACTTTTAATAATAGGTTTTGCAATAAGTACTGAAGTAAAGAATATAGCGCTTGCTATTATTGATTACGATAGAAGCAATGCCAGCAATGAAATAATAGATACCTTCAGAATCTCTGAGTATTTTGACATAGTTGCTTATTTTGATTCAGTTGAAGAAGGGAAAGAAAGTATTCAGAAATGGCAGTCTCAAGCATTATTGGTAATCCCTTCTGATTTTTCTGAAGGATTGGTGAGAGGTGAAGATAAGCAGATAGGCTTATTTTTGGACGGACTTGACGGAAATTCCGCCGGAGTGGCTGCCGGATATGCGTTGAGAATTCTTGCCCCCAAAGCCGTTTCTCTTTCAGCCGGGAATTTTCAGTTGGTAACAACTCCTCCAGGGATAGAGGTAATTCAACGTAACTGGTACAATCCCGATTTGAAAGCTGCACAGTTTATGATTCCCGGACTCATTGCTGTAATTATGACTGTTCTTAGTATGATGCTATCTTCCATGAGTCTGGTAAGAGAAAAAGAGCAGGGTACTCTGGAGCAACTGGTAGTTACGCCATTAAAAAAGCATGAGTTGTTGTTGGGTAAATTGCTTCCATTTTTAATATTGTCAATTGTCTCAATGATGGTGACAATCTTTGCAGCCAAACACATTTTTACTTTGAGTATTGCAGGTAGTTACTTTGATCTCATGATATCCAGTTTTATTTTTCTCAGTGTTACGTTGAGTCTGGGAATATTGATTTCTACGGTTGCTGCAACCCAGCAGCAGGCAATGTTTATCTCGTGGTTCTTTATGGTTTTTCTCATTTTGCTGTCCGGTATTTTTGTAAGTGTGGATAACATGCCTGAAATTATTCGTAAAGCTACACTGTTGAATCCGATGCGATATTTTGTTCAGATAATAAGAGATATTTTTCAGAAAGGAAGCACGTTACGCTATTTGATTAAGGACTTGCTTCCGCTATCAGGTTTGGGAATATGCATGTTTATTCTCAGTTATCTAAAATTTTCTAAGAAAGTAGTATGATTTTTTTTCTTGCTGATTAAAATAATAAGACTAGTATTGCAAATCTTTTTTATCAGATATCTGATTCTATTTCAATTAGCATTTCAACATAATAATACTCATCATTAAACTTTTTAATTGCAGTTTATTGAAAACAGATAGTAATTTCTTATTAAATGATTATTGACAAAAAACAGCGTTGAAATTCTGCATATCACAATTGAATTAAGTATTAGATATGTGAGGGTATATGGACTACATTGAGTTAAGAGAATTATTTTCTTCAAAAACAAAATCAGAGAAAAATATGTTCTCCTGGGTAAAATTTATCAAGGAATACCTTGATAATGAGATTGATACAATTGGCAGTTTAATAAATACAGAATCTTTACTTCAAAATGACATGTCTGAAGATGATTTGTCATTGTTTAGTATCCTAAAAGCTTATTACTACTTTTATAAAGAAGATGATGAACTTGTACATCAGAACATTTTAGCTATGGATGATATTGGTAAATCTATGGATTTTCAGAATTCATTTATTACAGCTCTTGATCTAATTGGAACTGACTACTTGAGATATGAGGAGTATAAACTATCCAATGATTATTACCTCATTCTTGTCAATCGATGTGAAGAGAAGCAGATACCATTCAAATTGGCTTATATCTATAACAACATGTCGATAAATTACAGAAGTCTTGGTGAATTTGATGAAGCTTTAAAATGTGTCAAAAAGAGTATTGAAATCAACAAGACCAATAATGACAATAATCTGGCTTATTCTTATCTGAATCTTGCTAACATTTATTACCAGCTGAATAGCATCGATAAGGCTTTACAATACTTGTTTGAAGCTCTTAAAATTGCTGAAGAAAAGAAGTTGGATTATCTTGCTGCCAAGTTATACAACAATATTGGAAACATTTACAACGATGGGGCAAATTATAAAGAAGCAGAGATCTATTATGAAAAAGCTTTGATAGTAGAAAAGAAACTTAATGATCAGACAAGTATTGCCACTATCCTGCTGAACATGGGAATTGTGAACAGACGAATAGGGAATGAAACTGAGGCAAATAGATATTTCAATCAGTCACTGGAGATTTGTAAGGCTCACAATATAAAAAAAATACGGTCTCAGAATCTTAGTTTTCTTGGACACATGGCTTATGATAAAAAGGAAATTGAAAAGGCAAAAAAATACTTTTCTGAAGCAGCAGAAATTGTCAATATTCTGGGTGATACTCATTATGAAACGAAGGTCCTGATTGATCAGGGAAAATTTCATATTGGTATAGAAGAACTCGAAGCAGCTGAAAGTAATCTCTTAAAAGCCTTAAATCTAGCGAAAGAAAACAACTATGATTCTTTCAAACAAGAAGCTCTCGAAGAATTAACCAATTATTACAAGAAAGTCGGAAATGACAGACAATTGCTTTTGTATCAAGATGAGTTACTCAAAACTATTAAGGAAAATGCTGAGAAAGACTATACCAAAAGAGTAGCTGAAATGCAAAAGATTTTCGAAATAGAAAGAAAAGAAAAAGAAGCAGAAATATATCGTTTCCAAGTGATTGAGCTGCAAAAAAAGAATGAAATTATTGAAAAACAGAAGATAGAGCTGGAAAAGACCTTAACAGAGTTACGCACCTCCGAAATTAATTATGAATATGTCAATAAACAACTTAAGGACAATATTGGCTCTATAGTGGGAGATAGTGAAGAAATAAAACATCTCATTACTCTTATAAAACAGGTCGCTGCGACTCCATCAACTCCGATATTGATTACAGGTGAGACAGGAACAGGTAAAGAATTGGTCGCCAGAGCTATCCACGATTTCAGTGATAGGAAAAGTAAGAACTTCTGTGCCGTTAATGTCTCAGCAATACCGGAGACTTTGTTTGACAGTGAGTTCTTTGGATACAGAAAAAATTCGTTTACCGGCGCAGACAGGGATAAACCGGGATGGTTTACAATTGCCGATAAAGGAACTCTTTTCTTAGATGAAATTGGAACACTGGATCTAAATCTGCAGAAAAAATTCCTCAGAGTTCTGGAGAATAAGACTTTTATTCCAGTTGGCTCTACTACTGAGATTATAACTGACTTCAGGGTAATCAGTGCTACAAATCAAAATTTGACTCAGGCGATTAAAGAGGGGATATTTCGAACAGACCTATATCACAGACTATCTACTTTTACCATAAACATCCCCCCACTTAGGGAAAGAGTCGATGATATTCCGGTATTGCTTGAGTATTTTGTAAAAAAATTCAGCGACATGTTCGCTAAGAAAATACTTAAAGTAGAAAATCAGGTGGTTTCCTACTTGAGGAACTATGAATTTCCGGGAAATGTAAGAGAGCTAAGAAACATCGTTGAGCGTGCAGTAATTCTGAGCAATTCTTCAACTTTGAAACTTAAGTGTTTTGACCTTCCCGTTAACGCTTCCTCAAAAGAAAAAATTGTTTCGTTGGAAGAGAATGAAAAACAATTAATATTGAAGGCACTTAAGAAAACCGGTTTTAATCAGGCAAAAGCTGCTATATTACTTGATATCTCGGCAAAATCACTCGAGAGACGAGTGAAAAAATTTGGTTTTACAAAAGAATAATAGAAACCAACTCTCTCAGTTCTCTCTATTGCAGGACGAAATTGTCAGATAATTAATATAAAAACGACGAAATCGTCGCAAAAAAAGCTCTCAAACACACAATCTGTCTGTTCTTTATTCCTCTCTATTTGTAAAGTGTAGTTGCACAACATTATAACTGTATGGTATGCTAAATGCACATATAACCAGAGAGAGTGGAGGTCAGATGAATATTCTTGTTTATAATTATTTTTCAGAATCTACCGACAATATTGGAAATTTCCTCGATATGATGGATTCCAGTGTTCATTTTGCAGTATCTTTTACTGATTGCGTAAGGATTCTACAAAAGAATGAAATTGATATAGCTATTATGAATCCGGAAGAATTCAATAGAAATTTTATCAATACCCTGATAAAGAAAAATTCCCAAACCAAATTCTATCTGACGAATTCGTCGCATATCATTAGATATCACTCCAATATAATTAATGTGCCGGAAAATTCTACCTTATTTGAGATTGGCCAAATGATAAATCAAAATAGAAAGTAAAAAAAATAGAGGAATAGGAGGAATCATGTTTGAAAATGGAAAAGTTAAGATGTTTGATACACTAAGAGGAGCAAAATTACTATTTTTGATTTTTTTATTGTTATTTAGCTTAATCAACATTGCTGAAATAGTTGCTGCTGAAGGTCATGATGAGGCAATGGATCTAATTGATTACGACGGACTAAGACCGATTGAACCATATAAGGGACAGTATTCCGAGAGCGAGATTAAGACATTACTGCAGAAATCAGCTTCATCGAACAGCGGAGAAACGTTAGCATATGCTCCCAGACGACTTATGGTTAAATTTAAACGAACTACCTTGGAAAACCGTAATTTCCATATATCTGTTGAAAGAGGAATAGCTTTAACGGGCTTGAATCACGTAGACAGATTGAATAATATCTTCGGCACAACTCAGATCAAAAAGGCTAATCAGGATGTTTCAAACAAACAGATGGAACATGAACTGGAAATAGATTGCTGGTATATATTCAGCTTCTCCGAAGATAAAAGCATGGTTGAATTATCTGAAATTTATAAAGCAATTGACTATATTGCAGAGGCAACTCCAGATTGGGAGATTTATCATACAGAAGTACCCAATGATCCTTATTATCCATCTTATCAATGGGGGCACAATAATACAGGACAGATGCTAAGTTATAATGGTGACAGCGGAGCACATAATGGTTATCCTGTCGGAGAAGTAGGGTTTGATGGAAATATTGAAACTGCCTGGGATGAGCTGGGAAATTTCGGAAGTTCTGATGTAATTATTGGTATTGTTGATTCCGGCGTGGATACAGATCATCCTGATCTGGTAAATAATCTTGTCCCCGGCTATGATTTTGGATGTAGTGATGATAATCCGAGTGATGACAGCGGACAGTCCGGTCATGGTACTGCTTGTGCCGGAATAGCTGTGGCAGAAGCAAATAATGCTTTGGGTATAGCCGGTGTAGCACCGGGGTGCAAAATTATGCCATTGAAGGTTGCCAATCCGGAAGGGATAATGTATTTTTCTGCGGTACAAACTGCTCTTTATTATGCAGTGGATAACGAAGTGAATATAGTCAGTATGAGCCTTGGAAATTCGTCTATTAGCAGCGATCCGGCGACTGACATTGCTTTACAATACGCTTTCAATAACGGGGTTCTGCTTCTGGCAGCCTGTGGCAATGGAAATGCTGATCACATTGAATATCCGGCCTGTAACAATTATGTGATGGCAGTAGGTGCTGCTTCACCCTGCGGCGAAAGAAAAAGTCCAACCACCTGTGATGGTGAATCATGGTGGGGATCAAGCTATGGTCCAGACAATCAGGATGCTGCGGATGCTGTGGATATAATTGCACCTACAATTCTCCCTACAACTGATATTGCTGGAGTTAACGGTTATTCATCAGGCGATCATTCTCTTTACTTCAATGGAACTTCTTGCGCAACTCCCTTTGCTGCCGGAGTCTGTGCTTTGATATTATCACAAAATCCATCCTGGTCACCTTCTCAGGTAAGACAACAATTACTTATCAGTGCCGGAGATGTTGTCAGCGCTGAATCTGCTGCCGGATGGGATAGATACAGCGGTTACGGTATGGTTGATGCGTACACTGCTTTAACTACAACACCTCCGATAAACAATCCTCCTGTTTTTACTGCTACAGGTCCTTTTAATATAAATGCCGCTTCCAGTGAAGGGACTGAGGTTGGAAATATTGATGCAAATAATGGTGATGGCGGTTCTACTGACGGTGGAATCGAGTATACAATTACGGGTAATGTTGATCCTGATGGAGATGAAAACGAAGCATTTACAATCAATGTATCTACCGGAATGATTACAGTGAATGATGCCGGAGATATGGATTACTCTCTTAACTCTTCTCTTACGATAACTATCCAGGCAGACGATGGTTTTTATACAGCATCTGCAAACGTGACTGTTCATCTCTCTGAAATTACCGGAGATATGTATTATGTGGCTCAGACTGCAACGGGATTGAATGATGGAAGCTCCTGGACGAATGCCTTTACCGATTTGCAGAGTGCTCTTGTCTTTGCTGATGCAGGAGATTCTATCTTTGTCAAATACGGAGATTATAAGCCAACCGAACCTGATGGAAACAGAGATATTTCTTTTAATATACCCAGTGGAGTTGCTGTATTCGGTCACTTTACCGGGACTGAAACAAGATCCTGGCAGAGAATGTTGAGTAATCCTGCCTATGAAACTTTTCTGAATGGAGACTTGAACGGCGACGATGATGATTTTGCTAATAATGGGGAAAATAGCAAGCATGTGGTTGTTTTTAGTAATGTAAGCAGCCTAACTATTTTAGATGGATTTACCATAACTCACGGGAATTCTGACTATCATGGAGCTGGTATTCTTAATAATGGTGCTGGTGATGAAAACAGAAGTGAACCAATTGTTAGAAACTGTAAAATAACATTAAACTACGCTACAAGTTATGGTGCCGGAGTGTTTAATGACAGTTATGGTAGTAGCTATTCGAGTAATCCTCAATATATTAACTGTGATTTTATCAGAAACAGCACATCCGGAAGTGGTTTAGGTGGAGCTCTCTATAACAGCGAAGCAAGTACCATCATTTCAAACTGTACCTTTGCCGGGAATTTTGCTATTCAGGGTGGAGCAGTGTTAAACAGTGGTTGGTGTTTTGGTATGGGCGGAGCATATTTTACTAACTGTACATTCAAAAACCATATTTCCTGGGGTGACTATAGTCATCAGATATTGGAGGGGGCAGCAATAGCAAATATGAGGGGGGGAGCGGAATTAACAAATTGTGTTTTCTCAGATAACTACTCAAAATTCAGGGGAGGAGCGATATATAATCATAGTGCCACAGTTAATGTAGATAGCTGTAGCTTCATTAGAAACGGCAACTTTGGGCAAGGATCAGGACCAAATTTTGGGGGTGGAGCAATAAATTGTACATCTTCTTCAGCTACAATTAGGAATTCAAATTTTCTCAGTAATGATGCAAATAATTACTATCCTTATAATGTAGTAACTATCTCAGGAGGGTCAATTTATGTATCTTTGGGAAATGTTACGGTTGAAAATTGTGAGTTCAAAGGAAACAGGGCAAATACTCAGGGTGGAGCTATACATACAGATTCATCAACACTGTTAGCCACAAACTGTCTTTTTACCGGAAACAATTCGGCTACGGGTGGAGCGATTACCATTTTTTCAAATACGACATCGATTTTGACAAATTGTACTATAGCAGGAAATAGAGCTATACTGAATGGAGGTGGAGTGTACTGTGGAAACTCCTCTACTCCGGCGATTAGAAACAGCATTATCTGGGGAAATAGTGCCGCTAATGGTAATGAAATATTTAACAGCTCTTCTTCTCCCGCTATCACTTATTGTGATATTTTAGGTTCAGGAAACAGTGGTGTAAGTTGGAATAGTGATTATGGCACCGACGGAGGTAATAATTTAGATTCAAATCCGCTGTTTATTGAAATAATACTTCCCGAGAATACGCCTCATGAAGATGGTGATTATCATCTTGCTGTAGATTCCCCTGTTATCAATGTGGGAAACAATGCATTTATAACTGTACTTGATGATTTAGATGGAAATAACAGGATTATTGGGGGAAATGTAGATATGGGTTCTTACGAATACAGAGGAATTGTAGTTCCCGGACTGTGGACTGGAACTGTAAATAATGACTGGAACAATGCTATAAACTGGGATGATGGTGAAGTTCCTAACAATTCTGTAACAATTGTATTGCCTCCATTATGTGTCAATTATCCGACAATTGGAGAAAACGTTGTGTGCAATAATCTCATAATATCTCATGGGGCATCTGTTTCAGTACTGGAACTCCATTCTTTATCTATAAGTGGCGATTTAACATTATTGGAAGGCAGTATATTTGTAAATGATGGATTACTACGTTTCTCCGGCACTGATTGTCATTTGATTGACAACAGAACCACGAAATCAAGTTTGGGAAATGTACAAGTGGGAGAATAGACAAATCATGTGCTTCATATTTAGACCGGAATTGATGTCATGAAAGCCAGAAGATTATCCTCTGGGTTTCGTTAGGGTTTACTAACTTCAATTTACCCTACGTCTTTTTTAGTAAGAACAGAAAAAATGACTTGAAGATAAATATTTGATGTGTTCCATGACGATGAATCACTGATAATTAATATTAACGATTGGAGTCAGATTGAAAGAAATTTTTTTTAAAATAATTATGTCTTTACTTTGCTCATGGAAACTGAAAAAGTATAGAAAAAAGAGATTAATAATGAATCAAATATCTAAATCATATCAAGAAAGGAGAAATTCATGAAGGAAAAGAAATTTATCTTCTTAAAGTTTTTATTGTTCTGTTCAATGACTTTAGTAGCGTCAGAAAAGTTAATTCTTCAGGAGCAGGAAGCTCTTAACGCAGCTAATCGAAGCAAAGCTATGGTAGTTCATAACAACACTACCGAAAATAATTATCATTCTTCTTTTGCAAATCCTCCTTCTGTACTGATTCAGAGAACAAGGGAGGATATCACTGTAGGCAATGGCTGTACTTACTCAACGATAAGCCAGGCTATTGCAGCTGCTAATCCGGGTGATCGTTTGTTGATAGAAGGCGGGAGAACATTCACAGAAAACATTTTTATTGATAAGCATCTAATTCTTCAGGGTGGATATGATGGCGCAGCAAACGGTTCATCAGATCGTACCATAATCGATGGCAATGCGAGCGGATCAGTTGTAATCATATCACAAGGAATTGAAGTAACCCTACTTAATATTAACATTACTAATGGTAGCAATTCAGCAGAGGGAGGCGGTATCCGTTTTGCCATGGGAGAAGGAACCGGAACTCTTAATCTGGCTAATATGCGTATACATAATAACTCTGCTTCTTGGGGCGGAGGTATTTGGGCAGGAATAGATACTGAGTTATTCGGAGAAAATGTTGAGATTTGCAATTGTCACCGGCAGTATAAATTGGTACAGAAACGGCAGTATAAATTGATACAAATTTAAACTTAAAAAAAGTGCTCTCAAAGAAAATGGAGGGCACATGAAGGGAGTAGAAATGTACCATAAGATTA
>JAQVBK010000103.1 GCA_028690365.1 Candidatus Cloacimonadota bacterium | reverse complement strand
GAACACCATTGGACTGAGTTAATCAAAACCGGAAAATACGATAGATTTAAAAATGCTAAAATCTATATTGTTTACAGCGATAATCAAAAATATTCTGCTGCAAGTTCATTGAATGAGGGGCTATCTGAAAGTAAAGTATTACAGAATTTTGCTTTGGATAAAAACGCGTTAATCATTGTTGTGGACAAACTTCAGACCGGATTTGATGAACCCAGATTGCATACTTTATTTCTTGATAAAGAGGTCAAAGATATTAATGCAATTCAGACAATTTCGAGAGTTAATCGAATCACTAAGAACAAAACAAGATGTAAGATTATTGACTTTTCATACCGAAACGTGAACATAAATAACATAAAAAAAGCTTTTGAACATTTCAGTGACATTGTAGTAAGCGATTTTGATCCTTTCAATGAATTAAACAGATTAACCTATCTTTACGATGAGTTGGTAAAGCATCAACTTTATGTCAGACATTTTGCTGATTTTGAATATCTGGAAAAAAACGATAGATCAAATGTCGGGAAATATCTCGATATCGAAGAGAGCTTTATTCGTTTTATTAAAAGCAATCCCGATAACAGCAAAGTTTTAAAGATAAATATTAATCAATACTACTCTGTGATAACGCTTATTGAATATGTAATTGATTTTGATAAAAAATATTCAGATAAGATTTTTATGGAGTTTTGGAGAAGATATAATGTCCTCTATAATCAGCTAACCATCATATCTGCAAATGCAGATGATATCGAAATTTATTATGATAATCAAATTGGCATAACAGAAGAAACTAAGCCTATCTACCAAAAAAACGGTAGTAAACAACATTCAGGCACAGGGAAAAAATACGTTTACGATATTTTGAAAGTTATTGAACAAAGAAATGAAGAAGAAGAAAATATCGGAGTTCTGATAGAAATATTTCAAAAGAAGATCAGAGATTTCTTCGATTTTATTCGCTCTGATGATAAAGGGAAGCGATTGATTCTGAAGATTAAAGCATTGGGAGTATCTTTCAATGAGAGTGAAGTGTTGTCTAATTTTGAACTTCTTTATAAAAAATATAAACGCCGTAATCTTAAACAGGTCGGTGAGTTTTTCTTTACTCAGACAGAAGATTTGCTGGAGAAGCTTTGTAGTGATTTTGAACAGGAAATTATGAGTGAAAAAGAGGAATGAAGGAGGGAGAATGAGGGATATTGAAATAATGGAAATTAGTTGTCCATTAGTTGATGGAAGTTTGATGCCATTTTATGAAAAAGAGAGTACTGATAATTTTTTTGATGTTTCAGCAATTCTTTCTTATCTAAAGAATCTTGATTTAACAATAAAAGGCAAAATTGATATCCGTGAAAACACTAAATATCTTGTTGAAGAATTGCTTGGAACAGATGATTTTGGTGCTCCGCCTCGTAGTTTATTCATAAAATTCAATTTAAATAATGAAATGCATTACATTAGTATTCCTTATGGGAAAGATCATTTCATATATTTTGAAAAGTGTAATCTTTAAACTACATTCCATTTAAAACGTTGATAATCTTAAAAAATAAACTATGTAAATGGGAATTGCAATTAACTTTATTAGAGGTGATTTATGAAAAATATTGGTGCTCAATGGAATAAATGGGATTTGCATGTTCATGCTCCAAGTCCACCTAAAGATAGGAAGTAGTTATGTCTAAAGAAAAAGCGAAACTTAGATATTTTAAGATAAAAAAGTGTGGTTTTTATCACTACGGTGATGATAAATCACTCTCAGGGAAAACTTATGTAATTTTTGATGATTTGATTGAATGGGCTAAAAGAAATAATAAAACTATTGCTGAAACCTGCACTTATGGAACTCCACAAGAAAATTCAAGTATTATGAGAACCTTTTGTGCAGATATAGTAAAAAGTGAATATGGAGACATATTTCTTACTACTTGGAATGAAACTCCTACCACAGATAATAGTGTAAGTGCTATAAATTCAACTAAACCGATTGATCAAGCTGATGTAAAAGATACAAAATTTGATGAAGGATATGTTCCAGGCTATGGAACGTATTTTTGGATAATACCTTCAAAGAATATTTATCTGACAGTGAGATTTAATCACATCCTGAATGGAAATAAGCAATTTTGTCATTATTTGCAAAGCTTCTTACAATTTCATTCAAAATTTCTAAAGGATCAGAAAATTAATGACTTCAGAATTAAAACTCCTGATACTGAGAATCTTGAACATTTTAAGCAGAATGAGCTTATTTATCCTTTCTTTGAATCACACCTTCTTTCATTGGGAGGACAGTTAGACTTGTTAAAAACAAGATTTTCTGAAATAAGAAAGTTAATTACAAAAATGAAGTTAGACATAACCATCGAAAAAGATTTAAGCGTAATTCAAACCTTTTTAAGTCTCTTAGGGATTCACAAGGTAAATAAAATTTCTAATAGAATTTTAAATTTCAAATATGAGTCAAACTACAACCCAAATGAGAACAATATTGATGATTTATTGAACTTGTGGCAAAACAAAGATGAAAGCCAAATATCCGATATTGGTTTTAATCTTATTGGTGATAGCGAAACTTACTGGTTGAGCAAAAGCATTGTCAAAGATGAATTCGATATAGAGGTAATTCACAGAAGTACCGAGTTAATTGATATAACAACTTTGAAAAATGCTTTAACAGCTAAAAGAGACATCGTTTTATCAAGAATTGAGGATTAAAATGAAATTTAAAACGATAATTTTATCAATTATCACAATTATTGTCGCTGTTGTTGCTTTTTCTTTAGGTCGAAGTATCCCTATATCATCTCAATTAATAGCATTAGAATCTTTAAGAAATACATCTGCAATAATTTTTGGAATTATGGGAGCTTGGATTGCGATAATTCAGCCTGAATTACTTAAGGTTGCTTATGATGGTAAATCCGGAAAAGTAGAAAACTTTGATAGATTATCAAAACCATTGCTTTATTCTACTTTGATTATTATATTTAGTCTTTTAGTAAGTGTCTTTAGTCCTCTATTTTACCAAATCAATTATCTGATATTGCATAAAGAAATTTTGAGGGGTTTTTTGTTTTCTTCAATAGCAATTCAGACAATATTATTGATTTGGAGTTTGATGTTGAGTTTATTCCCGTTAAGTTTTGTAAGAGATAAAATCCAAGAAGCTGAAATTGATAAACAAATTGATTCAAGAAATTGACGTAAGGATTTAAGAATAATTAAAAAAGAATAGTGAGGATTAATGTCTAACCTGAAGTATGTTGATCAAGTTAAATTTGAAAAACTATTTGGGATGAGTAGTGGTTATGTTTTGAATTTTTCAAATTCTACATTCCAGGCCTTTGTTGCTGATTCTGTAGGAGTTGATATTTATTGTGGAGAGTATGATTATGCTTCCTGCTCAAAAGCTAACATGGTAAGAGGATTCGTAAAAACTGCTACAAATTATAAGGTCGGAATTTTCTTGCGAGATTTACTTGAGCATTGGAAAACCATAGTAAATACACCAGAAGAATCTGATTGGAAATTGTATTTAGAATGTCAAAAAATTGCAGAAGAAATGATAAAAGAAACTGGAGCCGTAAATATCTCTGCTTTAGATCAGTTTGAAGACGATCTTGATTTCTCGCGGATATCAGTAGATATCAAAGATAAATTAGAAAGAAATCAACCTGAGATGGCTCTTGATCGATTACATACATATCTCATAAAGTATTTTAAGAAACTTTGCGATGATCACAAAATTGAATACAGCGATAACAAATTGGAAGGAATAGCAGGAAAATATATCAATTGGCTAAGAGAGAAGGAATTATTTGAATCCAAGATTACAATCAAAATTTTAGGATCTTCGATACAAATATTGAAATATTTTAATGATGTACGCAATAATCAGAGTTTTGCACATGACAATCCAATACTCAATTATTCGGAGAGTCTATTAATTTTTAACAATATTTGCAATATAGTAGCCTTTATCAACAATTTAGAAGAAAGCTTGAAAAAGGGAGAAAAACACATTATCCAAGATGACGATGTGTTATAGTAAGACTCCATCTCCATAGCCCCCTACTTCCAGTTGAAATATTGAACGCCCATTTCAGTTTCATTCGAATTTGCTTTTATGCTCACTCTCTCTTCTTCAAATTTTTAATTTGACGGCAATCTTTACTCAATATTTTTTGAATTTCAAAGGGAGGCTTAAATGAAAAAGACATTTATAATTCTATTGGTGGTAATTGCAGCAGTCGGTGTGGTATTTTTTTCTTTTTTCTGGCCATTGAATGACAATGAAAATCTTGCCGGAACAATTTGGGGAGTTCAAAAATCAGAGAGATTTAAGGGTGAACAATTATCAGAGAGTGATTTGGAAATTAGTGATCCCGAATTAGTGAAATTAACTCAGAGTGCAGAATGGCAAAATGCCATGAAAAATGAAGATTTTGTTAACTTAATATTAAATGAAGATTTCCAAAGAGTGATGGTAGCGGCAAATGAGTTGAAATTTGAAATCATTGTTGCAATAGAATTTAAGGTATTTGTCTCAAACAATGATTTTAGTAATATGACCGAGGAACAATTCCAAAATTCTTTGCAGGCTTGGAAAAATAGTCCTGAATTGAAAAACAGATTTGCAATATTTGGATTAGATCATAATGTTTTCAAAACCGGATTTACTTCACAAGATTTTAACGTCTCAAAAATGATCACATATAAGAATCAGATGCAGAAAGCAATAAACGCAATAGGACAGCAAGAAATTGCTATGGCGTTTGTTATAAACAACACAACTCTCGGTAATAAAATCCTGGCAAATAAAGACATTAGCAACTTAATTGTTATGTTAACCAATCATGCTGAAAAAGCCATTTACTTTAATACTGATGCTAACGGATTAATAAATGCAAATGATTTTGTTAAAGCATGTATGAATAGCCAAATCATTGAGTTTATGAATTCTTATGAACAAATGCAATCAGATGCAACAAAATATACTGTAGGACAATTCAATCAGGATTTCAATCAGCTCATTCTTAATCAGGATATGAGTAAATTCTTTTCTCAGGATTTCTCGAATCTTTTAATGAATCAAAACACTGTTAACTCAGTTATGTTCATTCTTTCCAATCCTGCTTTTCTAAATTCTTTCAGAATGAATTCCAGTGACTTTAATCAATTTTTCAGAAATCAAGCTAACTTGTATGGCGTAGACTAAATATATTAGTTTGTCCGAAAATAGTGAAATCCATGCGCCAATCAATTTTTGGTTGGCGTTTTTTTCGATTTTTGATTAACCAAATGGGGCTACAATGAAACAAAAGCTTATATTATTCCTTGTACTGATAATTACTTCTTTATCGGCCGTTCCTCTCAATAATATTCAGACGAAAGATATGAATCTAATCTATTATCACAATGCGCATGATTACATAATTCCTCATCTTTCAAGGTCTTATATCAGAACCTGGAATTATTACCAAAATTTTTGGAATTACAAACCTTATGAGAAATCATCTGTTTTTATTGAAGATTTTTCTGATTGGTCTAATGGTGGAGCTACGGCAGTTCCCAATAATTTTATCTTTATCAGCATGTCACCTTATATGTATGTTTATGAAGTAGCTCCCGCTGCCGAACGAATGAGTCTTCTTATGCATCATGAATTGGTTCATGTAATGGCTATGGATATGAGTACTAAACGAGATAATTTTTTCCGTAAGATTTTTTTCAGTAAGATTCAACACACTGCCGACAACCCCGTCACTTTTCTGTATGCTTATTTAACTTCTCCCCGAAAATATGCTCCCCGTTGGTATCATGAAGGAATTGCAGTCTCAATGGAAACCTGGATGGGCGGTGGAATCGGCAGAGCAATGGGAGCGTATGATGAAATGGTTTTTAGGGCAATGGTCAGAGATAACTCAAAAATATACAAAATGGTAGGACTGGAAGCTGAAGGAACAGCCATTGACTTTCAGGTCGGAGCAAATTCCTATCTCTATGGAACAAGATTTTTTGGATATCTGGCTCACCAATATGGACCCAACAAATTAATTGATTGGGTTAAACGGGATAAGAAATCCAAAGCATACTTTTCTGCTCAATTTGAGAAAGTTTACAAAAAAAATCTTGAAGAAGAGTGGGATAACTGGATTGATTTCGAGAATAATTTCCAGGAAGCAAATCTGAACCGAATCAGACAAAACCCAATTACTGAGTTCTCTCCGCTTACATCCCAGGCAATGGGCTCTGTCTCCAGATCATACCTTGATAAAAATAAGGAGAAGCTTTTTGTTGGTATCAAATATCCCGGACAACTCCCCCACATTGCCGAAATTGATCTGAAAACCGGTAAAAAAAGGCGAATTTGCAATATTAAAGGCGCAGGAACTTATTTCACAACCTCATTGGTTTATCTTCCGGAAAGCGAACAACTAATTTACACTACCGATAACTTTTACAGACGAGATTTGAATATCGTAGATATTCATACAAAGAAATCCAGGCTGTTGATTAAAGATATCCGTGCCGGTGAACTGGCACTTAATAAGGCTGATAACTCAATCTGGGGTGTTCGTCATGAAAATGGCATCTCAACTCTCATAAAGATGAAACCTCCTTATAAGGAATGGACTGCTGTACAAGCTTTTCCATTCGGTACAGATCTTTACGACTTGGATATTTCACCTGACGGCAAATTAATTACCGCTTCCATTACAAGAATTGACGGTAATCAAAAATTAATCTATTTTTACATAGATATTCTGGAAAATGGCATTTTCTCCGAAAATCTGATATATGATTTTGATTACAGTTCTCCGGCAAATTTTGTTTTTGATGAAAGTGGCAGATATCTTTACGGAACTTCTTATTACTCGGGAGTTTCCAATGTATATCGTTATGATTTTGAAGAAAATGACATTGTAATCCTGTCCAACTGCGAAACCGGATACTTCCGTCCTTTGCCTGTAAACAATGATAGTCTTCTGGTTTACAATTATGTTGGCGGAAAAGGCTGGCAGCCCGGATTTATCAAAAACAAACCAATCGAAAATGTCAGTGCTATCTCTTTTTTGGGACAAGAAGTCTATGAGAAATTTCCTTACATCAAAGAATGGAGCGATGGCTCTCCTTCAAAGATAGATTTAAACTCAGAAATTACATATCAGGGACATTACAGCTTTCTCAAAAATATTTCCAACAAAGGTTCATATCCAATAGTCGAAGGATATAAAGATTATGTTTCCTATGGGTATATGATTAACTTTTCAGATGATCTTGGGTTTCACCGTTTCAATCTTTCAGGCTCATATTCTCCCGAAGGTGAACTAATGACAGAATTAGAAAGGCTGCATCTTAATCTCAGTTATTCATATCGTGATGCTACACTTTTCTACAGGTTAAACCGAGCTGATTTTTACGATCTTTTCGGACCGACAAAGATCAGTCACAAAGGCTATAGTATTGGGTTGAACTATAATAAAAATCTTGTCTATGATCAACCGCGATCCATGGATATTTCTTTGGAAGTCGCCACTCATGGAGACTTAGAAACATTACCACAATATCAAAATGTAATCTCATCCTATGATAAAATGTCAACTGCCTCTCTTTCATGGAAATACAGTTACATCCAGAACTCTCTTGGTTACGTCGATGAAGAAAGCGGGCATAAATCTTCGATAAACATCTCATCTTCATACATTAATGAGGATTTTTTCCCAAAAGTTAATTGCAATCTGGATTTTGGTTTTTTACTTCCGGTTAACCATACTTCGTTGTGGATAAGAAATTCTGCCGGATACGCTTTTGGAGAAAGAAACAACAGTTTTGCCAATTATTATTTTGGTGGATTTGGAAACAATTGGATTGATAAAAGAGACGAAAAACGTTACCGTAACTTTGACTCTTTTCCCGGATTTGAAATTAATGAAATTGCTGGAAAAAGCTTCGTAAAAAATATTGCTGAGTTAAATTTGCCACCACTAAGATTCAGTGAAATAGGTAATACTGCAATTTACATGAGATGGATACGGATGTCGGTTTTTGCTTCTTTGCTTAATACCGATCCCGATAAATCTACTTACAAAACATATTATTACAACGTTGGCGCACAATTGGATTTGAAAACAGTTACCCTTTCTTTTCTGGAAACAACTCTTTCTGTGGGTTTTGCTAAAGTCTGGGATGAAGACAAAAATCAGAAAAATGAATTTATGCTGAGTCTTAAGGTTTTGTAATGATTATTAAAGCAATTCTTGCTTTACAGCCAGTCCTTGTCGCATTAGTTGTACTCTACTTTATGGATTCTTTCAAATTGATCAGATACTCAACTATATTGAAGTACGTAGCTTATGGAATTGTAATTGCATTCATCAATTTTGGATTGAATGTGACATTTAAAGGTTTCATTTCGAATCAAAATTTCGTCACACATTATTCAGCGCCTTTTTTTGAGGAGTTAACTAAAGCTGTTATACCGCTTTATTTGATAAAGAAAGGAAAAGTCGGCTTCCCTGTCGATGCAGCTATAATCGGTTTTTCGGTCGGTTGCGGTTTTGCCTTTGCGGAAAACATTTACTATCTGATCAATGTAACCGAATCCAATTTTTTCTTCTGGATTATCAGAGGATTCGGTACGGCAGTTATGCATTGTGGAAATACAGCCATTATGGCAATAATATCTATTTTGCTGATAGACAGATTCAAAAAGAATTCACTTCTAATTTTTCTTCCCGGAATTCTCGTGGCATTTTTTGTACACTCACTTTTCAATCATTTCTTTCTACCGCCGGTTTTTAATGTTTTGTCGCAGATAATAATCTTGCCACTGCTTTTTCTATATGTTTTCGAAAAAAGCGAAAAAATGCTTAATTCTTGGTTACAGGAGGGTTTTGATTCTGATCTCAGTCTTCTGAATCTGTTAAAAAGTGGAAATTTCTCAACTTCTCAGGCTGGTATTTACTTAAAAAAAATCAGAGCTGCTTTAAGTGGCGAAATAATTTTTGACATGCTCTGCTATACGAGAATATATTTGGAGCTCTCTATTCGGGCAAAAGGTATATTAATGTTGAAAGAATCCGGACTTCAATCAGAAATAGACCCTGACATAAAAGAGAAGTTTTCCGAACTGCATTACCTGGAAAAAAACATTGGCAAATCCGGTTTACACCTGCTTAAACCCTTGTTGAATATCTCTCAAAAAGAATTATGGCAGATCTATTTTCTGCAAAGCAATTCTGGCAAACCTAACTTAAAATAGCTCCTTAACCCAACTCGAAACTCGTTACTCCGAATATCTTTTGTAGAGGTAATTCCGGACTTTTTCCTTTATACATTCGGGCAGTTTCGAATACTATTTGCATATCGTTTTTTCCAGCCAGATTTATAGCCTCACTATTTGATACAGGGATATCGAGGTAGATATCGGAATTGCTCGGAATAGTTTTCTGCAGAGCAGAGAAAATCAACTCTGCTAAATATTTGTTTTCTGCAAAAAGGGGACCAATTTTATAACCTGATCTGCATTTACGCATTACTCCATAGCCTTTTATTTCTTTCTCTTCCACTACTGCCAAAGCTGAACTTTCAGGTTGCTCAATCCATTTTTTTAGAAACATTTCCCGTGCTGCCGGAAAGAATTTTCTATCATAACTACAGAGTAAATCAAAATCAACTTCTGTTAATGAAACGATTGACTCATTTTTCGCATATTCTCTTTTACTTTTACCGTGATATCGTACATTCTTGTGAAAAAGTTCAAATCCTGATTTTCTGTAATTATACTGTTGATCTACTACTCCATCTAAACCAATAATCACATCTTTCAAATACTCCATTCCAGCATTCCAAATCTGAATACCATAACCCTGCCCTCTGTATTGTGGTTTGACGATATAAAATCCTAAGAAACCAAAATTGTTCTGATACTTCACTGCTGAAATCACTGCTATCGGTTCATCATTCAGACAACCTACAAAGAAACCTTTGGGATCAGTGCTGAAGAAGCTTTCTGCATCATAGAGACCAGGATTCCACCCTTCTGAAGCAGCCCATTCTACAGCTAAATCAACATCAGCTCTATTCATTCTCCTGATAATGTATCTGCTCGCAACCATCTTCCCTCCCCTTCTTTTATGGCTGATTTATTTGTCAGAACTGTTTTGTCTATTTTTTTTCTCATAGATTATAAATAACATACTCCTGAAAAATAGTTAATCTTTTTTTCAAAAGCACTGACAGATTAATCATTATCTTCATAATAATATCTCTTTCACAAAATCTACAATTTCCTGCATTGCTTCTGTAGCTTCAGGAAATAAAGGAGCAAGCAAAGGATAACAATGAATCATCCCTTTCCCTTCCCGAAATCTCACATCTACTCCAGCCTCTTTTGCTTTTTCAGCAAAGTTTTTTCCGTCATCAAACAACTCATCGTCAACTCCGGAATTGATAAAAATAGGCGGTAAACCTTCCAAATTACCATAAAGCGGAGATATCAGCGGATTTTCTTTGTTGTGACTACCGGCATAGTGCTCTGAAAATACAGTCCATGAGTTTAAGGGAGCTGGGGAGACCTTATTCTTTGTTTTATAGGACTCACCGGAACAGGTTAAATCTGTCCAGGGTGAGATTGCTACTACTGCGGCGGGCAGGACGATTTTCCTTTCTTTCAGCGCCAGCAATAGAGCCAGGCATAGTCCGCCACCGGCAGATTCA
>JAQVBK010000102.1:2884-10758 GCA_028690365.1 Candidatus Cloacimonadota bacterium | reverse complement strand
CATATAATATAACCGGCAATGTAGCCACTCCGACTTTTAATCCTGTTGCGGGAACTTATACTACAGGACAGAGTGTGACAATCTCCTGTGCTACCAGCGGAGCAACGATACGCTACACAACAAACGGTAGTGATCCAACACCGAGTTCACCAGTGTATTCATCTCCTGTAAATATAAGTTCTACGACTACTCTGAAAGCCAAAGCATTCAAGACAGACTGGAATCCAAGTTCAATTGCCACAGCTCAATACACGATAACTGGCATATATGGCACCGTTACTGATATAGACGGTAACGTTTACCAGACCTTGATTATTGGCAATCAGGAATGGATGGTGGAGAATCTTAAAGTTACGAGATATCGCAATGGCGACCAGATACCAACTGGACACACTAATTCAGCATGGGGAGGACTTTCTACCGGAGCATACTGCGTTTATAATAATGATCCTTCTAATGCCAATACATACGGCAATCTCTACAACTGGTATGCCGTAACAGACACGAGAGGTCTTGCTCCAGCAGGATGGAGAGTGCCCTCGGATAATGATATAAAGCAGTTAGAAATGGCTCTTGGTATGACCCAATCGCAGGCTGATGCAACAGATTATCGAGGAACTAATCAGGGCAGCCAGCTTGCTGGCAGGGCAGATTTATGGACAAACGGAGCTTTGGAGAATGATCCTCAGTTTGGCAGCAGCGGATTCAACTTTCTGTCTGGCGGTTATCGTAGCAGTGCCAGTGGGGGCTTCTACAATATGGCTCTCAACGGCTACTTTTGGACTTCTACAGAGGATTATAGTTACTACGCTTGGCACAGGAAGTTATATTATGACATTACACAAGTACACCGCTACTACAGCATTAAGAGAGATGGTTTGTCTGTGCGATGTGTAAGGGATGTAGATTAGTTAATTGTATATAGATAATATATAAGGAAGATAATAGTGACGGGATTTGGTTACATGTCCGTCACCTTTTCCTCGGTAGGAGAAGGGGATAAGAAGTTCTCTCAAACGCTTTCGGTATGGGGAACTCCGGTCACATAGATTTTTCAAGAGTCTTTCAAGGAGATCACAAAACATGAAAAAACGGGAGATTGATGCTCATCTTGTCATTTAATAATAGGCGAAATTCAGCATCAAAAGAGGTGGAGATGGGAAAAAAGATACAAATATATGATAAGCACCAGGTAAGAAATGCCTAAAATGATGATTCTGAATGGTGGTTTTCTGATTTGGACATCATTGCCATATTAACTGAACAGTCAGATTATAAAAAAGTGCGCAATCATTTGAAATGGTTGAATAATAATCAAAAATTTAAGGTGGAGAACTGGTTAGTATTACTAACCAGTTGTAATTAATAGTGCTTGAAGGTAAAACGCTGTTAACAGAGGTAGTTGATAGTGAACAGATTTTCTGTGTTATTCAATCAATTCCTTCAAAAAAAGCTGAGCTTTTTAAGTTATGGCTAGCTGAGGTAGTCAGACAAAGGATTGATCAGCTGCAAGATCCTGAACTTTCCATAGAGCAGGCTATGACTGATTATAAGCGATTTAGGTATTCTGATAATTGGATAACTCAACGTTTGAAAAAGTATAAGAATATATAACTAAAGAAGATACAGTATTTTTAAAAAAATCTGCGAGGAGGCATAGCCCATGGAGCAAGGTCTCAGCCCGTGTAAGGTTTTTTGATAAAAATAAAATAGTACTTGACAAGTAAACAAAGATAAAAGAATAATTATGTAATTATTTTATAATTGTATTTAACTCGGGTAAGTATATTTTTAAAAAGTATTTGACTGAAAAGCTGCGAGAGAATTTTAAGTTCTTTGACGCAAATGCGAAGGAAGGAAAGCCGTTTTTTTAAAACTCTTTTCTTCTTTCGTAAATATATGTAAAAAAAATACACCTTATATACGTGCTATTTTTGTCTTAACTCAGTGATTCACTTTACTTAGAATAATGAATCAATTACATATTTGAATCAAACTAGTATTCCTCTAGTTAATAGAAGAATATCATAATAGAAAAGGAGGTCATTATGTCAAGCCAAGTAACCATTGTATGCCCGAACTGTGGGAAAACAGGAACATACCAAATAGGTTGTACTATCGGTAACAAAACTACTTCAGGTTCCTATGGTGCTCAGTGCAAGAACTGCCACAAATCCTTCCGCATAGTTATCAAGAGAGGAGAGGTTGATAGCGTACATTAGAGCTAATTCAAGATAGTAATACATTTTACAATGTTTTGCTATCTTGTTTTCTTATTTACATAATATTAAGCCTGCTAATTGCGGAGTTTATACCTCCTATCTTAGCTTTTTCTTGTTATTCCGGACTTTTTTCCTGTCATTCCGATCTGCCTGACGGCAGACAGGCTGAAATGAAGGAATCTGTCTTTAGGAATAGAGATATCTTCCCGAAAGCTTTCGGGATCGAGATGACAGAGACTTTGCAAGAACTGCCAGTTCGCTATTTAGCGACTTAGGCAAGTCGCTTTACGAAAGAAGGAGGACATCCTGTCGGTATTTACCGGGAACGCAGGCACCGTGTCCGGCTGGGTCGGATCCTTGACGGCTTTAACAATTCTTAATATTATTATCCGTTAGTTTCTATCTTGTAACTGATTATCTTATATGAAAATGAAAAACTCATGCGAGAGTGGGTGAGGAGTGAAAAATGCAAAAGCAGGATTTATTGTATAATGAAATAAAATCTATTCCGGAGTATATGTTAGAGGAAGTGATTGATTTCATAAGGTTCCTTAAATTGAAAGAGAGGTCAGAATTTAATGAAATGCTTATTATGAGTGAATCTGCTTTGAGCAAAGATTGGTTAAATGAGGAGGAGGATAAAGCGTGGAAAAATTTATAAAAGGTGATGTAGTAGTTGTTCCATTTCCTTTTTCCGATTTGACACAGGCTAAGCGCAGACCGGCTTTGGTGCTTGCTATTCTGAAAGGCGATGATGTAATACTTTGTCAGATTACCAGTAAAAACAACTTTGATGATTATACAATTAAATTGGAAGAATCTGATTTTTCTGCGGGAAGTCTTAATCAACCGAGTAATATACGACCCAATCGTATTTTTACAGCAGACAGGCACATAATTCTCTATAGGATTGGAAATATAATCCCGGAGAAGATGAATGAGGTTATTGAAAGTGTAGTTAAAGTTTTTGAAGAGTAAATGTACTGGACGGCTATGACGGAACCTTATCAGACAATACAGGAGCGTAACCTTGCGAATGGTCAACGACCTTCGCAATGGTTAATAAATACCACATCCAGCTGTAAAACTCACATTTAATCAATATAAAATCTCTGGAAAAAAACGATAATTAAGTTTAACCTTGATTCGTAGTGATATTATACATAATACAACCTTGTATATTAGTGACTTTACATATAAATCAACCTTGACACATAAGAGTTAATTCTATACTTGCCATCATGAGAGGTGAATTATGTATTATCGTTATATTCTAAAAGAACTGGAAACCTGGGCTGATTCTCATTATCGGAAAGTACTTGTCCTGAGAGGAGCGCGTCAGGTTGGCAAAACTACTGCTGTCAGAATGTTTTCAGAATCATTTGATACCTATATCGAATTGAATCTGGAGCTCCCGGCTGATCGTGAGATTTTTGCAAATTTCAGAGAGATAAACAGTCTGTTTAATCTGATTCTCCTGAAAAAACAAGTAAAGTCTCAAAGAGGAAGAACTCTATTGTTTATTGATGAAATTCAATACTCAGCTACAGCAATGCAGGCATTACGCTATTTTCATGAAGAGATGCCGGAACTTTATGTCATAGCGGCAGGATCTCTGCTGGAATTATACCTCTTTCGGGAAAAAGTTGAGATATCTGTTGGCAGAGTCGAATACCGCTGGCTTTATCCGATGAATTTCGAGGAATATTTGCAGGCGGCAGGGCAAAACAGATTGTTGGAACTTCTTTCTGAAAGCACATTTCCCGATTATGCTGAAAGCTCTTTACGGGAGCAGTTTCTGCAATATGCATTAATCGGAGGAATGCCGGAAGTCGTCAAAACCTGGCTGGAGACAAAAAACATCATGGAAGTTCGCAAATGCCAGGAGGCAATATTGACTGCATACAGAGATGATATCCTGAAGTATTCTCACACATCTGATCAGTCAGCAGTATTGCAGCATATTTTCAACACTGCTTTCAGTGAAGTCGGCAGGCAAATAAATTTTGAGGGATTTGGCGGAAGTTCCTTCAAAAGTCAGTCAGTACGCAATGCTTTCGGTATTCTGGAGAAAACATCTTTCTTCAACCTTCTATATCCTTATACTTCAACAATATTGCCGACTGTTCCGCAAAGAAGAAAGCGACCAAAACTTTTAATGCTGGATACTGGATTGCTGAATTACCAGGCAAATGTGATGGAAGAGTATTTCACAGCTAAGAGACTGGACTCCGTATTCAAAGGCATTGCCATGGAACATATTGTAGGTCAGATGCTACTTTCTATTCAGCAAAAGTACAGGTTTGAATTATCCTTCTGGAAACGGGATGCCAGAAGTTCAACTGCAGAAGTAGACTATGTAATTATCTATCGTGGGAAAATGATTCCCATTGAAGTTAAGGCAGGTAAAAGCGGTTCAATGAAATCTCTCCTGCTTTTCATGGATAATGCCGAACACGGTCTGGCTATAAGAATATATGATGGTGAGATCGGAAAGGAACTGCTCTCTACTCCCAATGGAAAGAGCTTCACCCTGATGAATTTGCATCTCGGGCAAACAATGAGAATTCCTTACTATATTGATGCCTATCTTGATGTGATTTAATCCAATGGAGAAGTTGCAATTCGTCATTCCGGTCTTTTTTCCTGTCATTCCGACCTGCCTGACGGCAGACAGGCTAAGTCGCAGTTCTCGTGTCATACTCATCCCGATTTATCGGGATTCCCTACAACTCAAGTCCTGCTTACTAAGCAAGAAGTGACTTGAAGTCCCGATTTATCTGGAATAAATCGGGAAGCTTGAGTCGCTAATTGCGGAGTTAAAACTTCATAGTTTTCTTGTCATTCCGACTTGCCTTTATCCGTCATTCCGACTGCAATGGAGGAATCTGTCTTGAGATCTCTTCCGGCAGCTGCCGGATCGAGATGACAGAGAATAAAAAGAGATAACGAATAAGGACTAACGCCGTCATCTTTGACTGCGTCAGGCATTGCATTAGCATAGTTAATGCACTCCATAAAAGAGAGTCAGGAGACCGTAATCCCTCGCTTGTAGTGACTATGTATATTGACTATACAATTGTTTTCAAACTCAGAATTGACCTGCATTTTTAATTGACCAATTTTAAAATTGACCTAAATAAGGGAAAAGCATTTATTGCATTTGTAGATAATGAACATTAAGTGGATATAACAAAAAGAGAGGAGCGTATAGCCATGTACTCTGAGAAACATCTGGACATCATTAAGAAAATAATCCTACAAGAGCTGCAAGATGTGGAACTAATTTATCTATTTGGTAGTTACGCTAAAAATACAGCTGTTGATGACAGCGACCTCGATATTGCGATAATTTTAGAATCAGCGAGAGATTGGAGAACAAGAAAAACAATTATTAGCAAATTGTATCAGAAAAGCGGAGAATTAGGGATCATGGTTGATTTTTTAATGAAAGATTTATCATCTTTCAAACAGGAAAAGTCACTGCCGACAATTTCCAGAGTGATTGAAGACGAGGGAGTTATATTGTGGAAGAAGAATTAAAGAAATTGGTAGCGCAGTGGAAGAGAAAAGCTGATAACGATATAAAAACTATGGATAATGAGTTCGCCAGTGATGACCCTGTAACAGATACAATTTGCTTTCACGCCCAACAAGCTGCGGAAAAATATCTTAAACTTTTTCTGTTGTGTAATAACATTAATCCCATGAGAACTCACAATATTTCTATACTACTTGCTGAATGTAAAAAAATCGATCCAGACTTTGATGAGCTGACAGGAATTGAATATTTAACTGATTATGCGGTGGAGCTGCGTTATCCTGACAGTTTTTATATACCGGAACTTGAAGAAGCAAAAGAAGCATATCTCGATGCCTTGAAGGTAAAGGATATTGTGGAGAAAAAAGTAGAAGAAAGATGGAGCAAGAAGTGACTTGAAGTCCCGATTTATCTGGAATAAATCGGGAAGCTTGAGTCGCTAATTGCGGAGTTCAAACTCCATATCTAAGTTTTCCTGTCATTCCGCCCTTTCTTTCTTGTCATTCCGACCTGCCTGATGCCTGCCTGCGGCAAGCAGGGCAGACAGGCTGAAATGGAGGAATCTCTTTTGAGTTATTTGGAGTGCATCGCCTATGCCGATGCGCTTATTTTAAACTGAGTGCCAAACTGCTCGAGATAACATATGACAGAAATAGTAATCTATGTTGTGTAGAGATCGCTATTAATTCCATTAATCCTAATTAAAATGAGGTGTATGAATCTATGAATAAAGAAAACAAAATATTACAGAAAATCAAATCTGCACTATTTGGCGTTGCGGTTGGAGATGCATTGGGTGTTCCTGTTGAGTTTAAAAGCCGGCAAGAAATCAGAAATAATCCTGTAACTGATATGACTGGTTATGGAACATATAATCTTCCGGCAGGAACCTGGTCTGACGACAGTTCTTTAACATTCTGTCTTGCAGAAGCGCTTACAAAAGACTTTAATCTGAATATAACAGGTCATAACTTTGTGAAATGGGCTAATGAAAATTATTGGACGCCAAGAGGGAAAGTTTTTGACATTGGTTATTCAACAAAAAAAGCCATTGATCGGATTGCAAAGGGCATTAGCCCTGATTCAGCCGGTGGCATTGATGAAAAGTCAAATGGCAACGGTTCACTTATGAGAATTTTGCCTTTATTGTTTTACTTGCTTAACAAACCAATCAATGAACGCTATAATTTTACAAAACAAGTTTCTTCAATCACTCATGCCCATATCCGATCAGTAATTGCCTGTTTCTATTATCTTGAATTTGCTAAGCAGATTATTGAAGGGAAAGATAAATTTGAAATTTATCAAAATCTACAATCGGAGATAGATGATCATCTGAATTGTCAGTCAATTAATCAAAATGAGATTGCATTATTCAACAGATTGCTGAAAAGTAACATTTACGAGTTATCAGAGAAAGAGATTAAGAGTTCTGGATATGTAATTGATACTCTTGAAGCAAGCATTTGGTGTTTACTGACAACAGACAATTATAAGGATGCAGTTTTAAAAGCGGTTAATCTCGGCGATGATACTGACACAACAGGAGCTGTTACAGGAGGACTTGCCGGGCTTCTTTACGGATTTGATAATATTCCTGAAAAATGGTTAAAAAAAATAGCAAGATACGCTGACATTGAAGATTTAAGCATCAGACTTAGTGAAAAACTTGTCGGTAGATAAAAAAGCTCATTCAGGAGAATATTCATTTAACCTCCGCTATCATTAATTATAGACAAATGTAATTGTCAATATATATCAATATATGACAAGAGTGGTATACGAAAATATCGATATTGTTGATATTCTTTATGATTCCATAAAAAAAAGCGTGATATTGCTTCCTGACTTTTCAACTCATCACTATTATAAAGACCTTCCTGTTTTTTTAAATTACTGAAAAATCAGATTCTTTTTAAAAAAATCCATCCAATGATTATAATAAATGATAATAGTTGTTCTTTATAGGTTTATAGGGTGTTGTTTACAGTCTCAATTCAAGCCAAATAACAAAAGGAGCGTAAAAATGCAAAAAGAATCAGTAAATTTACCATCAGCGTTGTTATGGCAAATTTCCCTGAAATTATCAGAGTTAAAAGACAAGTTAGACA
>JAQVBK010000102.1:0-2784 GCA_028690365.1 Candidatus Cloacimonadota bacterium | reverse complement strand
AGTCATATTGTTTAAGCGATGATGAAGTAAAAGCTTTATCTCTTATATGGGTCTCGTGTTTAGATGCTGATCATTTTAATGAGAAAGATATCATTCGAATTATCAAAACTATTTATCCGCGCTGTCTCAATGTCATAGAACATTTGGGTTTATTTATAAATATGCTGGATAAAAAAGCGCTGAGCTTTACCGATGAAGTAAAGAGTGATTATCAAAAAGACCATCTGATTTTTTTCGAGAACAATCTTACTGTTAACGTATTTTTAAAAAGTCTTATCGTAGGTGATGATATCTCGGCTCAAATCGAAGATATTCTTTCAGAAAAAGTGAGCGATAACCATCATTTTATCAGCAATATTTGTAGAGCTATGCATTGTTTCATCGGAAAAATCAATAGAAATCTTGGTAGAACTGATACTTATTGTAGTTATTATTATAGCTTAGGTGAATTGGAAGTCTTTTTTAAACCGGTTATTGATGCAATCAACGAATCAGGATATGCTATTGACTTGTTTTTCCAAAAGAATAATTTGGATTTTGTAGAGAAAATCATAGTTCTGATCTTATTGTACAAAAAGTATTCCTTTAGCCACAATTTCGTAGATTATATCTATTTACTGAATTTAATCAGTTATAATGAAGCTGATGCACTATCCAAAAGAGCATATTTGATAAAAGGAAGTAAACTGACCAGAAAATCTATTATTACACCACCTGAAGATAGAGTAGAGATTGGTAATACTTATTGTTTGGAATCCAGGGCATATGAACATATCTTTGGCAGAAAATATAAAAAGGAAGAATCAATTTTTGTGAACATGAATGACAAGAAGAGTGAACATCTTGTCGAGTTGGAAACAGTCCAGAAACTAAATCAGCTGATACTTCCTTCGGACACAAGGCATGCAATTGTTACAACCATGAAAAGGTTTTCTGATCCCGAGAAGTATGATTTGAGTAGTTGGGGGTTGATAAATCCGTCTCTCGGTACAAAGAAAAAAGAAAAAGTAAGAAAACAATCGGCAGGACTTAATATTCTGTTTTACGGTGTGCCCGGAACTGGTAAAACTTTTGCAGCCGGAGCAATAGCCAATGAGTTAAATAAGAAGCTTTTAATCATTAATGCCGGGAAAATGAGAGATCCATATTACGGGCAATCTGAGATCAAACTAAAAAACATGTTTGAAGAAATGAAGAGTATTAATAATAAAGCTAAGAATCCACCTGTATTTCTTTTGAATGAATCAGATCAGTTGTTGCATACAAGAACGGAAACTATCTCCGGTAATCACAATACTGAAAACACTCTACAAAACATTCTTCTCGAAGAGCTTGAGACATTCAGCGGAATTCTGATTGCCACTACTAATTTGATATCAACCCTTGATGATGCTATTTTTCGCAGATTTCATTTAAAAATAGAGTTTAAAATACCTGACAGCGAATGCAGACGGAAAATATGGCAAGCTCACCTGCTGCCGACAATTCCCGGTTCTTCTGAGATTGATATAGATTATCTCGCAGATAGTTTTGAGTTTACCGGCGGTCAAATACGAATAATAGTAGAAAATGCCTGCGCAGCAGCAATATTGCGGGAAGAGAATCAGAGAAGATTGTTCATGGATGATTTAATCCGTTATGCAGAGATGGAAACAATAATGAGGACTCAAACAATTGAGAAGCAGATTGGGTTTGTTAGATAATCAGAAGGGCAGTTGTTACTGCCCTTTTTTATTGGATTCAGTTATTATCTAACCATTTCAGCCAGATTGTCTGATCAATGTAGGGAATGTTATTAAGCCGGCAGATATTCATAGTATGACCAGTACCACCGGACATGGGATTAGAGAGGTTATCATAGAAAAAAGCAAAAGAAGCCGGTTTTATCGATTTTGTTCCTAAAACTTTTATAGTATCCCTGATGATGTAAGCAGCCTTTATCGTATTTTTATTTCTCTCGCCGGCAACATATTTATCAATTAGTTTTTTCGTTTTCTTGTTCAGCTTTGACTGATTAATAATTTCTTTTTCGGCAGTTAAATCAAGATCGTCAGGGGATATTATTTCACAATCCTGACTTGCCTTGCTGCGATGATTACTATATGGGGCAATGAGTTGTAACCGTTTTTTATCTACTGAGACAACACCGCAAGAGAAATAGTGATCTGCGCCTGCTGCATTACCACTGCGAAAAATAATATACTCAGTACGGGAAACCAGGCTTCTACCCAGCTCAAATAATTTATCCTTATCCGTATCAGATACTTCTCTCTTACCTTCCAGCAACACTACGCTTCCTTCATAATCATATTTTTGCAAAAATTCAATATAATCCATTTTACCCCCAATGAATAGTAGCTCTAAATCTTCATACTCCAAATAATCATTTTTTATCATATTAATCTAAGCTCAATCTATTTTCAATCAGTTCATCTATTCGGGCGGAGATTTCAATATTCCCCAGCAAACCGGCTGATTTTAGTAATTCTTCTGCATATTCCTGAGGATTCTTCGCCAGAGTAATATGTTTAGCCCAGATTGAGATATTATCCTTAATAAAATCAACATCTGCTCTTCGGTTGGCTGAAGCCATAACAATGTAGCTTGCGGTTGCTTTTTCCGTCCATCTGGCAAATTTCAGATTTGGGACGTTTACCAGCTCATAGAAGTCTCTGATGTTTCCGCTTTCTGAACAATCCAGTGTTTCCAGTTTCTTACACATGACCAGTTTTTTGACAGATACGAGGTTTTCGCATTCACTGATTTTCAGGCTGTGTAATTCAG
>JAQVBK010000101.1 GCA_028690365.1 Candidatus Cloacimonadota bacterium | reverse complement strand
CGATGACTGACGTTTCCACTTATATTGGATTGAATAATTACTCTGTCAGCAAATTTCAAAATGTTATTCTTATAATCATAAATAGTTGGTGAAAAATTTACAGAGACTACTTCAACTTTTCTGAAAATATCTTTGTTTCTTATATCTACATAATCTTTGGGAGTATTCAAATATAATTCTTCATTGATTTCAAATAAAGCCTGAGAAGTGTTTTTCCCTTCAATATATTTGGGAGCAGGTGAAACTGGTTTGTTTATTGAAATGTTTCTCTCTTGAATTGAAACTATCCTATATCGGATATTTCCCTGAGGTGGAACTGCAATCAGAAAACTCTGTGAGGGGAGTTCCGGAGCTCCTGATTCACCAAAAACAGAGAAATCTTTTGATACAATTTTGGTAAATTTCTCATCTTCTTCAAGAGTTAAATCATCTGAGGAAATTTCAATTATAATACTTTCAGGTTTTTCCTCAATTATTCTGACTGCTGAAAAAAGTGAAAACGATATCAGCAAAAATGTTATTATTAGTATATATTTCATCAAAGCCTCCGTACTTTTTAACAAAACTATCTTTGTAAATAATATTACAAATTTATCTTTCTGAAAGAAACAAAAATTTTCCTAAATCAATCTGTTCGTTTTCTTTGAAAACAATTCCTTCTTTCAGCAATAGCTCCTTTTGAAGGATTTTCCCTTCTTCATCTTTAATCGATATCTTCCCAAATCTGTTGATAACTCTGTGCCACGGTAAATTTTCTTTATGAGATATACTATGCAAAATTCGGGAAACCCTCCGTGCAGCTCTGGTATTGCCTGCAATTTCAGCGACCAAGCCATAAGTCATAACTTTACCGGCTGGAATCTTTCTGATAATATGAATTACACTTTGCGTAAAATTATCGTACATTCATGTCCCTTTTACAATTATATTAATCTTCTAATCAACTATAATAAACCTGAACAAATTATTTATTGACAGATAGTTTGTACAGTTTCTTTTTAAACGCATAAGCAAATTTGGATAAATAAAATTGCTAAACATTTTTTTACAAAGGGGGTATTATGAATTTCAGGAACTCTATTATTGCTAAGATAATGATCGCATTGATTATTGCAATTGGATTCACTATGTTATTGATAAGCATTTTAAGCAGTAGCATAGACAGGAAAAATGCTTTGAATGAACTTAATACCCTACACCAAAACGTGGTTTCAAGATTGTCTGTTGGATTGATAGATCCTATCTGGAACTTCAATGATGAGTTACTGCAAACAATAATTTCTTTAGAATTGGCTGATGATAATTTGGTGGGAGTATTTTTAAAAGACAAAAATGGAAATTATACTAATTGCTTTCAGAAAAATCCGGATAAGAATTGGGAGATTGAAACTACAAAAGAACCTTTGGAAATAATGAACTCAATTAGTTTCAAATCATTAGAAGGACAGCTAATGAAAGATAACTCATTGTTGGGCACAATAGAGGTTCATGTCAGCGATAGAGTACTGAAGGGTAAAATCAGAGGAATGATCATAAAGGATAGCATAAAAATTATCTTAAGTGTTATAGTATCTGTCTTAATAGTTTTTTTCTTCATGAGAAAGCTGATAATTCTTCCTCTCTCTACAATTTTGAACATGGTCAAAGATATTGCCAAAGGCGAAGGTGATTTAACCTTGAGAGTTGACTTCAAATCAAATGACGAAATTGGTGAATTATCTGATTGGTTTGATACTTTTCTTGATAAACTCCAGAGTATAATTCGTGAAATAGTATCACTAAACACTATTCTTAACGAATCAGTTTCAGTACTTTTTTCAGCTGCAAACAAACTAAAAACCGAAGCAGTCGATATGTCCGAAAGAATAAAACAAGTGACAAATGCTTCTGAAGAAATAAGCGATAATTCGGTCACGATAAGCAATTCTACAACAAACACTTATGAGAATATTGAGAATGTGGCAGGAACCATGTTAAAACTGTCACAGGGCGTAAAATCCAATGCTGAGAGTGCTCAGGATACTGCAAGAAAAGTCTCTGAAATTGTGGGAGGAATTTCTGAAATCACCAGAAATATTACCAGTATTACCAACAACATTGATGAAGTAAACTCTAACAACAATTTATCAGCATCAGCTATCGAAGAGATGAGCGTATCCATAAAAGAGGTTGCCAGAAACACCGATAAAGCCAGTCGGATATCGGGAGAAGCAAATGAACAATCAATAAAGACCGGCGAAGTAATGAAAAATCTGGAATTTACTGCTTCAGAGATCAGCAAGATCATAGAGATTATTAATGATATCGCAAGTCAAACAAATTTATTAGCCCTCAATGCTACAATAGAAGCTGCCAGTGCCGGTGAAGCAGGTAAAGGATTTGCTGTAGTGGCTAATGAAGTAAAAGAGCTTGCTAAACAAACCGCATCTGCAACCGAGAAAATTGGATCTCAGATTGACGAAATGCAAAGAATAACAAAATTATCTGTTGGCTCAATTGAAGCAATTTCCCAGATTATTAATGAACTCAATACAATTAATAGCGAAATTTCTTCGAGTATAAATGAACAGTCAGTAACAGTTAATGAGATAGCAAAGTCAGTGGCTGTTACCGCTGAAAGTTCTAAGAAAGTTTTCGATTTTACAAAAAATGTACAGAGATCTGTAGAAGATATGAATAGTTTGATTGAAGATACCGGAACAAATGTAAATATGATTGCCAAGAATTCATCAGAAGCAGCAGAAGCGACTGTAGAGGTCGAAGAAAGAACCGAGAATGTAAGTAAAGCGGTTAATCAAATATCATGTAACACAAATGATATTTCAGAAGGCATTCGGGAAATTTCGAATAACCTTGCAGAACTGACTGCTCTCTCTCAGAACACGTCAAACGAATCAGCCCAGATAAGTCAGGCTGCCCGTGATTTGAGTGATCTTACCGAAAAATTGCAGGAACAGGTTGGAAAATTTAAAGTCTAAAAAAAGGGCAAATGCCCTTTTTTAATCGCCCAGACAAATACCCAGTCCACGAGCAGTTTTCACCAGATCTGAATCTGTATCGATGTAATTATATTCACTAATAGCTTGAATAATAGGTACAGAAACAATGTTGGGATGTTTATAAGAAACCATTTTGCCGAACTCATTATTCAAAACCATCTCAAATGCTTTAACTCCGAATTGACTGGCCAATATTCTGTCATATGCATTTGGAGAGCCTCCTCTTTGCAGATGCCCCAGAATTGTAACTCTCATATCTTCCTTAAATCCTGCTTCATTCAATTCGTGCATTAATCGGAATCCGGCACCACCAAGCCTTACGTTTTCATATCCCGCTTCGACAGGTTGCGAAAAAGTTCGTTGACCATTAATTGCTACAGCTCCTTCGGCAATAACAATAATTGCAAATCCGGTTCCGGCAACTACCCTTTTCCTTAAAGCTTTTACTACTTTTCCAATATCATAAGGTATTTCAGGTATAAGTGAGACTTCTGCACCTCCAGCAATAGCCGCATTAAGACCTATCCAGCCAGCATAACGCCCCATGACTTCCAGTATTAAAACTCTGTTGTGACTCTCTGCGGTAGTTACCAGTTTGTCAACCGCATCAGTCGCAACTTCTACTGCAGTCTGAAATCCAAATGTGAAATCTGTTGAACGAAGGTCATTATCAATAGTTTTGGGAACACCTACAATATTACATCCTTTCTCGTACAATTGCTGAGAAATCCTTTGAGAACCATCACCACCAATACTGATTACCGCTTCAATGTTATTATACTGTAACTTTTTCAATAACTCGTCAGATCTGTCTACTCCGATCCATTTACCTTCTTTATCTTTAACCTGCCAGGCAAATGGACCACCTTTATTAGTTGTTCTTATTATTGTTCCACCTTTTGCATGTATACCGGCTACAGCTTTATCGTTTAAGATCATCAACTCCATAGGTTCTTTCAATATACCGTTATAAGCCTCCATACTACCGATAACTTCCCAGTCAGGCTCTTGTGAAGCTCTTTTGACAATGCCTCTGATAACGGCATTCAGTCCGGGACAATCTCCCCCACCCGTTAATACCAGTACTCTTCTTTTCATTTTCACCTCTTGGATTTTATTAATAAAACGTGAAAGTAATTACCTTATTGTTTCTCTTGTGAACTAATCATTCGCAATTATTCACTGCCCTATACTCTGAACTTCTTAGAAAACATTCACCAAAGTTTCTTAACAATAACATGAACGCCTTCCCGAAATTGTATGCATTTTTTTGGTTAATAGAACTACCCCGAAAACGAAATTATGAAAAGCAGGATAAGCAAATCAGGTCAAGCAGAAAATCACTAATTCATAGAATACAGGCAACAGATGAAGAATCATTTTCAAAAATCCACAAGAAGCCTTATTGGAAGAAGCCTATTAACGAAAGAGACAAGAACTATTTTCCTCTTTTATTGAAGAATCACACTTCCGGCATAGAAAGGCTGAATATTTCCTGAACGCAGTTCCAGTAAAATAGCTCCCTGCTTATTAAAGCCTTTCACTATTCCGGAAAATTTTTGAAAATCTGTGTCTAAAATTATCTCTTTATCCTCAAGGAAATTGAATTTCGACAGATAATCTACGGCTTGAGCAAGTCCCGATTCAATGAATAGAGGAAGTTCACTGAAGAAAATCTCAAAGATACTGTCGATAATTACCGAATTATCAAATTCTCTGTTGGTTAAGCTCGCTAAAGATGTAGCAATATCACTAACTTCATCGGGCATTTGGGAAATATTGGAATTTATTCCGACCCCAATAAGATGGTAGCTAAAAGCACCGAGATGATGAGAGAGAACTCCACAGATTTTTTTTTCGTCAAGATATATATCATTAGGCCATTTAATCTTCAAAGAATCCTTCAGTTCAGGAAAAAGCGTTACAAGAGACTTGTGGATAACGGTTCCCGTAAAAATAGTGATATTCAAATCTTCAGGCAGATTTTTTAGAGCGCTGGTCATCCAGATGCCACCCTTGGGAGAATACCAAAACTTCTCATTACGTCCCCTGCCCAGATGTTGTTCATCAGAGATGACCAGAAAATTGCCCGTTACCATTTTATTAATTATTAACTCACGCGCATAATCATTTGTACTGCCAGTTTTTTCCAAGTGGATAATTTCATCAAAAAAATCATCTATTGCACACATTATTACTCCTCAGGATTGATAAATAAACTTTTATAACAAATAATTTTGCTGAAAAATATAAGAACTAACTTTTTCGAAGAAAACATGTTAGGTCTGATTTTGGTTGCTTATATTTTGCAAAATGTTTATCTAACAAAGTTCATGCCATAAAGATAGATTATACAGTCTTATCAAAAAATGATGACTGTTTTGACCTAAAATATTGTCAGTTTTACTCAGAACCCGCTGTGTAAAGTCCGATTTAGTAATCTTTTCAGTAACTTTGTGTTTGTAAGCTGAATCAAACCAAAATTTATCCGGAATGCTCCATCCATGTTTTGTTTTTCTCCACACCACTTCACCCGGTAATTTATCCTCAAAACTCTTTCTGCTTAGATATTTTGGCCAGCCTTCATGAAACTTATAAATTGAAGGAATGCTCAAAACAAAATCTATCAATCTGTAATCAATGTACGGCAGCCTTGATTCCACCGAAAATGCAATGGATTCTTTATCTCCGTAATAATAGAGTAGTTTCAGATTCCCTACAATATCGTGCAGACATATCTCATTTACAGAACTGATGTTAGTAGGAAGCTTGAGCAGATTTCGAATTAAAGAAGGTTTATTCTGGGTCATTTTAAGCATTTTTAACAAAAAAGCTTTAGTGATAATTTTTCCTGCTCCATCGTGGTTTAGATATTTGATACATTGTTTGGCAGCTTCCACAGGATTCATCGGATACAAGTAATAAATCAGATAGTGTAAATATCCGGCGAGAAGTTCATCTGCTCCCTGACCATCAAGGCTCACTATCCTTTTATCTCCTGCAGATTCAGCAGCAAGTTTGTATGAATGCCAGGCAGAAAGACACGAACTTGATGTAGGGATATCCATCATTTGAACAACTTTTTTATGTTCGGACAAAATGCTCTCAGTTTGAGGCTCAATTTGCTTACTGTTTATATTTAGATGCTTAGCCGTCAAATCAATATAATAAGATTCATCACAGTAATTTGTCTCACTGCTTTTGTAGACGGAAGAAAAGGTTAAATGTCTGTTCTTATTGGCTGTATTCTTTGCCGTCAGATAGGCAAGTATTGAACTGTCTATCCCGCCTAAAGCATTTCCTACCAATACATTTTCATCTTTTGGGATTCTGATTTTTACTGAATCATCTAGTAGATATCTGAATTGCTCTGAATATGCAGAGAATTTTTTCTGGTTGAATTTTTCAATATCTTTGTTAACCTTGAATTCGTAAAAGGTGTTTGTTTGAAGTGTCGTATTAAATATACTATCAATTCTACACTCATAGTAACTGTTTTCCTTAAATTCTCTGATATTGGAATAAGGAGAATAATCAAAATCAGAGCAATTATTAAGGAAAAATAACCCTTTTCGTAAATATTCAACACACCAGTCTTCATCAATTTTCTTTTCTACAAAAGGATGCTTCAGAATGGCTTTTATTTCTGAAGAAAAAATAAAAAGCTCAGAAGTTTGATAGAAGAATAAAGGCTTTACACCTAGTCTGTCTCTGCTTAGAAAAATTTTTCCGCTTTTCATATCATAGATAAATAATGCCCAGATACCATTGAACATATTTAGACAGTTACTTCCATATTTATCATAGGCTGCAGCAATAACTTCAAAATGATTATCTTCACTGAATTCATATCCTTCAAGCATTAATTGTCGCTTTATTTCATCAAGATTATAAATATTCCCATCAATCATGACCACATAGCGTTTTAAAAAAATCAGCGCTTTTTCTTTTTTGAATATACAGTCAGTCAGTTTTAACTGATTAAATCCCAAACTCATAAAATCATTGTGAAAGTAGTATTCATTATCAGGTCCACGATGATTAATCTTTTCTACCAAAAGCGATATTGCTTCCAACGCAGTTTTATTTTTTGAAATGATTCCACTTATTCCGCTCATGTTTTCTTCCTTGTCTGTTTTGTTAATTACAAAAAAGTTCTCTTATTAATCGTTCTACTTGATAATCGTTAAATAGAAATTGGAACAGAAATTTCTCTGAGAGAATGCTGTCAATCTGAAATAGTTACAGCTTAGAGATTTGCAAATTGCTAATATCCTCAGCCTCTATCTTTCCTGACCCATGGCACAAAAGCACTGGTTCTGTTTTTATATTCACTGTACTCAGGATTATTCTCATATTTCTTTTCCAGTAACGGAATACCGGAGACTTTTGTCAGCAGGAAAGTAATAATTATCGGACTGATTATTGCATAGATCCCGTTTTTTAAACTCAGAGAAACGAGAAAAATCCCCCACCAGAGCAGAGATTCTCCGAAGTAATTGGGATGTCTGGAATATCTCCACAGACCAGACTGAATGAATTTCCCTTTATTGGATGAATCTTTTCTAAAACGATTCTTCTGAAAATCACTAACTGATTCAAGGATAAACCCTAGCGACCAGATAAAAAATCCAACAAAATCTAACCAGTTCAGGGCAGAGTTTGAAGAAAAGTAAAAAATAAGAATCGGTGCTGAAATAATGAACAGGAAAATTGCTTGGATCAGAAAGACCTTAACATAAGAGTACAAAATCCAGTTTTTCCCCCATTGTTTACGCCAGGCAGCATAACGAAAGTCTTCTGCCTGTTTTCTGCTTCTGAGAAAAATGTATAGACTCAACCGGAATGCCCAGATAAAAATCATTATAGAAAGCAGAATGAACCGAACACCAACCTGAGACATTGTAACATACTGATACAGTACTAGTAAAACAAATCCACTCCCCCATACCACATCGGCAATCGCATTATTCTTTCTGAAGATTGCCAGGAAAAAGAGTAATGTGAAATAGATTAAAAGACTAAGTCCTGCATATAACAAGTGTTGAATCATAATCACCTCACTCCAGCATTATTCCGATTCCTACCGCACCGATACCGTTATGAACTCCCACAACCGGTGAAAGTGGCATCACATAAGCAGGTTCTTTTTTAAGAATTTCAGTCAGCCTCTCCGCATATTTTTGCGCCCGATCAGCATTATCAGCATGAACTATCGCATAGTTCCATATTTCGTTTTTTTCAGCTAAATTTGTGATAATATTCAGTATTTTCTTCATGTTTGATTTACGGCTGAAAGATTTACCATAGGCAATTCCTTTGCCGTTTTCATCTACTGACACAATCGGCTTCAAATTGAGAATCTTTGCAGCAAAACCCTGTAAGGGGCTAACTCTCCCACCTTTCACCATATATTTCAATGTACTGATATCAGTAAAAATGCGGCTTTTCTCTGTCCATTCGGAAATTTTGAGATTTATCTCCTCAAAGCTCCATTTTTTTTCAATTGCATCAGCTATGCGATATGTTAAAAGCCCGGAAGAAACAGAGAGATTTTTGCTGTTAACCGGTTGAATTTGAGAGTATTTTTTACAAGAACTGACTATGTTATTGAAGATTCCCGAAAGTTCACGGGAAATGTGAATAGAGAACGTTTTTTCAAAGTGAGAAGCTGCAAACTGAAGAATGGATTCTATCAAAGCTGGCGACGGCTGGTTGCTTTGAGGATGATTCAGATCACTTTTAAGTTTATTGTAGAATTGTTCAGCGTTTATTGTTGTTTTATCCAGATAAAATCGATCTCCGAAATTAATGCCAAAGGGAATTGTCAAAATCTGATATTTCATTCGCCACTCTTCCGGAAGATCACAGGCTGAATCTGCAATCAAACCAAGGCTGTACTTCCGATTTTGCGCAATATCATATTGCAAAAGCATATCATCCACTTTTATCTGACTCGTTTTGGCAACTTCGTCCAAAAATGCAAAAAGTTCATCAGGATGATTATGATGAATATGCAGATGTATCTTAGCGGAATCTCCCGCCAGAATTAGTGAATCGCTTTTCACCTGAAGTTCTTTCCGTAATTCGTTAAGAGATAAATCGAGATTATTCAAAACGGCTTCACAGCAATATCTGAAGGCTGGTTTCTGATTATCGTGAAAATCAGGGATATCTTCATAAACCACTGTTTCAATTGCCTGATTCAGATGACAGCCATTGAGAATATAGTTTATTACCCCCTCCAGAAAATTGACAAAACCCTGAGCTCCGGCATCCAAAACTCCGTGTTCCGCAAGTTTTTTTAGTAAATTGGGAGTATTATTCAGAGATGTAACTGCATCTTTGAAGGCCATCTTCAACACAACAAAGAAATCATGGTTTTTACTGCTGTGATGAAACAAAGAATCTGCCCAATCTCTGATATCTGTAAGCATGGTTCCTTCAACCGGCTCAGTAATAGAATCATAAAGATATTTAACAGCATTTCGGGCAGATTTTGCAAAGTAATCTATTGTTGCCTCACTATCTTCACAAATTTCCTTACTCAATCCACACAGATATTGTGAAAAAATGATTCCGGAATTTCCTCTGGCATAAGCTAGCGCATTAGCGGCTAGAGAATCGAGAGTATCTTTTAGAGATTCAGAGTGTTGAGTTTTCTCTAAAATTGATTGAATCGTATGAACCAGATTATTGCCTGTATCGGCATCGGATACGGGAAAAACATTGATTTTGTTCAGATGCTCACGGTTACAAATTATTGCCTGAGCTCCAGCTCTGAAAGCGTTGTAGAAATTCACTCCGTTAATTGTTGATTTTTTCAATTGCTAACCACTCCTTGGGATAAATACTATTCATCTTCAACAGGTTTGGATTCCCCGATATTAATCATACTTCTCCCGCCGGCATATTGTTGAAATTCAAGATTCTCGGTTTGTTCAATATCCCGCATTTTTTTTAGAATATTATCAATTCGGCTGATTGACTCTTTGATTCGTTTGATATATTTTTCGTTCTTTTCGTCTTTGCCGCAATACAATTCAAGAAATTCCAGATTACCTGAGATTATCATCAAAGGTTGATTAATTTCATGATTTGCGGTAACTGCCATTGCCAGTGCACTGTTCTTTTGCTCAGCTTCCATAAGTTTCTTTTCGGCATTCCTACGCTCAGTTATGTCTGTCAGAAAAGCCAAAACTGATGGTTTACCTTCCCACTCCATTTTTGCACTACTAAAATCAACCCACTTCATTTCTGAATCTTTGGTCAAGATTCTGAAAGAATATCTGCTTTCAAAAATCTCTCCTTTCATTCGTCTTTCATAATTGCTATAAACCATTTTGCGATCTTCTTCATATATGAATTCATGAAATTTTCTGGAGAAGAGCTCTTCGGCAGAATAGCCGGTGATTTTGATAACTATGGGATTCACAAATTTTATCATCCCATCCTGAATTACTATCACACCGTCATTAGCGGTTTCTATCAGCAATCTGTATTGTTGTTCGCTCTGTCTTAGCGCATTTTCTGTTTGTTGCTGAATTTTGATAATCTTATCAAGTTCTCTATTCTGAGCAGTAATTGTTGATATCGCCTGAGATAACTTAAGATGATTACTGATTCTGACATTAACTTCCTGAATATTGAATGGTTTAAATATATAGAACCTGTTGCAAAATGAAATAAATCAGTAATATTTTACATATAATTCATTTTTCTGATTTGTAAAGAATTTCTTTTGATTTTTTCAAGAAACTCAGGACTTTGGGAAGATGTTTTTCTATCAAAT
>JAQVBK010000100.1 GCA_028690365.1 Candidatus Cloacimonadota bacterium | reverse complement strand
CAAAAACACGAAGAATCGAAAAATCAATTTGTAACTGATCCCTTTATCATTCTGCCTCAACAGATAGCAATTTTTGAAGGAATCAATCTGGCTTTGAATGAATTGTTCAGCGTCCCGCAAATTGTTATGTTTCTCAACCCCAGGTTCTTTTATAATCAAAACTTTATGTCATCGACTTTCCGTCAGATGTTCTCTGATATTGGAGACGCAAATTTCAGATCAGTAAAAAAACAACTTTCAGACATTCAAAAGGGAATAAACCTTATGATTTATGATCTGATTCAATCCAACAACAACATGCAGTCAGGTGGCGGCGGTGGAATGGAAAGCCTGATGCAAATGCTTCAACAAAGTGGACAACAGCAGATGGCTATGAATATGATGACCGAACAGCTGATGCAACAAATGAGTCAGAATGGGGGCAGAGCATCTCAACAAATGCGGGAGCAAATGCAGAGATTAGCAAATGAAGAACAACGTCTGGCTGATAATTTAAAAAGAGCTCTGCAGTCAAATCCCGAGGCTCAGAAACAGTCTTCAGCAATAAATAAAATTATTGAAGATTTGGAAGCTGTTTCAAGAAAAATTTCTCAGGGAAGAATCGATAATTCACTTTTACAGGAACAACAGAAAATCATATCACGCTTACTTGATGCTCAAAAATCAGTTCATAAAAGAGAATTCAGTAAACAAAGAAAAGGAACCACAAATTTGGAGGAACAATGGGATTCTCCAGAAAATATAGAACTAGAATTTGAAAAAATGCGTAAAAAAATTATGTTGGAGCAAGACTTCAAAAACTATCCAAAAGAATATCAGGAACTCATTAAAGAATATTTGAGAATCTTGAATGAAAAAGCAGTTGATGAATCAGATTAGCATTAATAATTGAGGGAACATGAAAACATTACATTTTCTAATCATAATTATTTTGCCGATACTCATCTTTGGACAATACGATGAAAAGGCGATTTATTTCAATAAAGCACGCAGTCAGGAAATCAAGAGAAATCATCAGGAAGCAATAAAAATCTACGAAGAACTACTCGAAAAAATGCCTGGCGACACTGAAATTATCAGTAAGATAATCACTAATCTACTTATAATTAATGACACAGATAAAGCCGAAAAACTACTTAAAGATAACCGTTTTAATTTCTCAGAAAAAGAAATACTGAGTTATTCACTTCAAATTCTTCTGAAAAAAGGAAAAATCTCTGAGGCAAAAAAATCTGCAATGAAATATTTCGAGAAAAATCAGGGAAACGTTCAGGAATATCGCGAGATAGCAAACATCTTTACAAATTACAGAGTCAGTGATGTTGCAGTTGAGCTGATTAAAATAGTCAGAACTGTCACCAAAGATGAAAATCTCTTTGTAATGGACATGGCGAGGAATTATGAATATCTGGCAGATTACAACAATGCTGTGATAGAATTCCTGAAAATTGTCAATACCAACAATAGTTACGGTTTCTACGTTCTTAGCAGATTTAAAGAAATGAGTGAAAATTCAGAACAAGTGGTCGACATCATACAACAACATGCACAGAGTTATGATAATCCAACTATCAAAGAGATTTTGGGACAAATCCTTACTCACCAAGGAAGAATTAATCAAGCCCTTGAGATTTTTGCCACTTTGCAACCTGACAAATTGATGAGAATCGCTTCTGAACAAAAAAAGACCGGTAATTATCTGATAGCAAAGAAAAGTTTTAATCTATACATAAACAACATGAATGATGTTTCCAAGAAAGCTGAAGCGAAGATTGAACTCGCAGAAATCCACTTGTTTGAAGCTGAATATGATTCAGCCAGAACAATTCTGCTGGAAATATTCAGTCAGGAAGAACTTAAAGAACAAAAAAACCGATACAAAACCAGAGTTAATCAAAATTGTCGGGAACTTCTGGCTGATATTGCACTCAGAACCGGAGAAACAGAAGAAAAAGTAAAAATGTATCTGGAGGATGCAAAAAAATATTCTTTAAATCAAAGAGAACAGAAACAGATCGATTTCAAACTGATAAAGCTCTATTTGCTTTCTGATAATGAAGAATTGTTCAAAACAGCTATGAAACGAGTTCTTCAAAATGAAGAAGAAGGTTCAGAGATTTTTAAACTTTCTTTGTATTATAATTTTCTTGCTGCTTTGATAAAGGAAGATGCTACGGCAGATTCTCTTATGGGAGAAATACTTATTTATATGCCTGAAAGCGATTACGTAAACGATGTTTTCTATTTATCAGATTTGGTGATAAATCTAAAACCTGAAGAAAAAAAGATATTCTGGTCTGCTTATAAGAAATTCTATCTGTTTAAATTTGAAGAAGCAATCGAATTGTTGCTTCATTTACATGAACTTAATCCACAAGAAAAATTTCTCATTCTTACAGCAAGATGGGCAATAGCAGCTAATGAATCTAACCTTGCTTTTTCTACCCTGAGTATTCCATATGAAAACAATTTTTATGAAGCCCAGGCAAAACTTTTGATGCTTTATCATATAGAAATGCCACCGGAAGAAAAAAGAACACTCATCACTGATTTTTTGAAAAAACATCCTAACAATATACTTTCCCCCGAATTCAGAGCTCTATTAAACAGTTAATACGACTGCGCCAAGGTGTCTTCGTGATTAATAAAATCTTATTCTCTTTCCTGATCTGCCTCTTCCTCTCAGCTCTGTTTGCTCAGGATGACTGGTTAATTAGGAAAATTGATGTCACCCACAATCATGTAATTAGCAATAGTCAGATTCAAAAACAACTGGATTTGCCCCAGAGAACATTTCTGAAAAAACTCTCTTTCTGGAAGAAACAGAGAAAAGTTACTGAAGGCGAAATTTTGAATGCAATAGAACGTTTAAAAAATTTCTATCAGAAAGATGGATATCTATTTGTGGAAATTAATTACGAACGAAAGAAAATCAACAAATATTCAGACTTGCAAATTTTTATTGAAGAAAATAATCCTGTTTTAATTGAACAGATTAATTTTAGTTATGGATCTGTTCACGATGTTGAAACTATTTTAGAGGAAAGCGGATTACGAGAATTCATTACTCAAAATGAAAAATTCAAAGATGAGAAAGTTTTGAAACTGAAGTCTTTACTTGTTCAACTTTTGTTGGAAAATGGTTATCCAGATCCACAGATAGATTTCAACATCAGCAAATCAGATTCTTCTCAAAAAGTAAATCTAACCTACTTTATGGATAATCTTGTAAAAGTTTCCTATGGCAATATTGCCATAAAAGGCAATGACAGAGTCAGAGATAAAATAATTCTGAAATATTCAGAACTTAAATCCGGACAAAGTTACCGTCAATCTGATCTAGTATCTACTCAACGACGAATTCAGCAACTGAGCCTATTTCAATATGTTACTATCCGTGCAGACCTGAATGGAATTCATAATCAGACAATTCCGATGGAAATAATCGTTAAGGAATTACCCGCTGATTTCATCAAAGTTGGAGTAGGTTATGGATTAGAAGACAGATTTAGATTATCATTGACTTATACACGACGCGGTTTCCTGAGGGGAGCTAGAAATCTTACCTTTTTTGCTAAACACTCTTATCTGGAACCATATCATTTCAGCTTAACACTCAATCAAAAAGCTTTTATCAATCCATTTAGCAGTTTTATCATAAACCCTTATCTAAAGAAAGAGAATGAATCCGCTTACAAAATCAACCGTTATGGTTTAAATCTGACCTTTCAGCAAAACCTGGGTATGTATTCAAATATGTTTTCCAACTATAGATTCGAAAAGAATTACATAGTTCTAAAAATGGAAGATTATGAAGAAGCAGATTTGGACACAGAATACTACAATAGATCAAGCATTTCTCTGGGAGCGTCATTCGACAATTCTCTCCCTTTTAGTTTTCCTGAAAAAGGGTTTGCAATCTCCACAATCGGGACTTTATCCGGTTTGGGTTTTAACAGTAGATATCATTACATTCAATCTATTGTGGAAGTTAAGAAGTTTCAATCATTATGGTCAGGATTGGTAATTGGAGGTCGAGTAAAATTGGGATTTATGAAACCAATCTGGAACGACTTATATACTCCCATTGAAGACCGCTTCTACGCAGGTGGATCTAATTCAGTCAGAGGTTGGAGCAGAGGTGAACTTGGTCCAAAGAGTTCAGAGGATTTACCAGTGGGTGGTGATGGATATTTTGAATCAAGTGTTGAATTTCGACAACACATCTGGAGTATTTTTTATGGAGTAGCCTTCCTCGATATGGGCAATGTTTGGGCAAAATACGATGAAGTGTCTTTGAATGAACTGGAATATGCCGGTGGTTTAGGTATCAGAGTTAGAACTCCAATTGGACCAATTCGTCTTGATACGGCTCAACCAATCAACAGTAAAATTAAAAGAATACAGGTTCACTTGAGTATCGGGCAGGCATTCTGATGAAAAAAATTATGTCTATAACTGCAGTAATTCTTTTGGTTTTTCTTTCACTGTTATTGATTATACTTAACACTGGAGTTTTGAACGACCTGATAAAAAGTTTAATAATCGATACTGCTCAAAAATCGTTGCTTAACTGTCAGTTAAATATTGGTTCAATTTCAGGTAAACCATCAAGTGGATATACTATTGAAGATATTTTGTTGAAACATAATAATGCTGATTTTCTGATTGTAGATACATTTAAGATTAGCTATAATTTCGGACAAATTTTGAAAAAGAAAATTACTATAGAGGAAATACTCTTGGAATCTCCGGTAATCAATCTAAAACAGAAAGGAGAAATCTGGAATTTTACTGAAATTATGCCTGAATCAAACAAGGAAAGTGAAACTAAAGAGACTTCTGGATCAAAATTTGACTGGGAAATCCTTCTGAAAGAATTCCATCTCAATAATTTTCAAGTTTTTATAGACTCCGACTCCCAAAACGAATTGATTCCTGAACAAGTTAATCTTAGTTTTCTGGTTTCCTCTGAAATCAGAGAAAAAATCAATTTAGAAGTTAAAGACTTTGAATTGAAGACCTTCTCTCCTGACTTTCAGATAAAACAAGTTAATTCTGAAGTCGAGCTGTTTGATAATAACCTACTGGTAAAAAATTTCAGACTAAAAACCATAAATAATGAAATTGATTTAACAGCCTCAGTTAAACAGGATAATCTTGAAAATTCACAAATTTCAATAAGTGCTTTGAACTTCGATCTAAATGAGTTTGATTTCCTGTTGTCAGATCTTCCGTTAAAGAAAATACCAGTTATAAATCTCACAACTCAATTAGAGAGATCTGCATTAAAGCTCAATTTGGATATTGTTGAAGATGAAAGTAGTATCTCAATAGATGCACAAACTGAAAATATCTTCTCTGATCCATCTTTTAATGCTGATTTAAGTATATCAAATTTTACAATTAAAGATTGGCTGGAGATTCCGGTTTCTTTTGAAAACCTTGATGCAGATTTATTAATTTCCGGTTCGGGAAAAGAGTTACCAACACTTAATGCTGACATTGTTATGCATGTTTATTCAGGTTTTCTAAATGAAAAAAATATTTCAGGACTAGACTTTCTTCTGAACAAAATAACCGATTCAGCCAAAATTATGATAGATTTTAACAACGAACCGGGCAGCATTGCTTTGTCCGCAAATGTTGATGATATTTTTAAAAACAGACATTTTAGTATACGTGGAGAAATCAGTGATTTTGATTATGCAATGCTTCTTGGCAAACAAGAAAAGAGTGCAGTTAATCTAAGTTTAGACATTTCAGGTCAATTCCCTGATCTTGAGAATCATAACTCGGAGGCTAAAATAATTATCTCCGATTCATTTTATGAAAATTGGAATCTTGAAAAACTTCAAATTGATGCTACAACCAAAGGTAATGAAATTAAGAATTTACTACTAAGTTTGGAAAGCGATTATGCAAATTTAAAACTATCCGGTTATGGAACCAAAGAAGAACTCACAATTGAATATTCTCTAAAATCAGGTGATTTTTCTGAAATTGCACAAGAATTAGGACTCTCTGATTTATTTGTTGAGGCTCAAGCCTCCGGAAAAGCCATTGGAAATCTGGAAGATTTGAGATTTAACACAATAGTTAACCTGAACAGTTTTAAAATGGATAAAATGTTTTTTGATTCTGCAGAACTTGAATTAATTCTTAATAAGAAATCTCATGAGATTGACTTCACTGTTGAGACTAATGCAGCCGATATTTTTATTAATCCTCTGATGGTCAATAATCTTAATGTTTCTGCTAGTGGAAACCTGAATTCAATGCAAAGCAGAATTTCAGCCAGCAATGACTCAATTGGTTTTATTTTAGAAAGCTTCATTAACAAGAAAGATGATAGCTTTGAAATACTTCTTGGCGATATATCATTGAATTGGAATAATTATAATATTACCGGTGGAAGCGATTCTACCTGTGTTTTAATTAGTAAGGATAGATATCAAATTGATGATTTACTCCTTTGCTCTGATTCAAGCAAAGTTTATGTAAATGGAGAGATTAATCCGAATGGAACCCAAAATCTTTTATTGGAGATAATAAATCTGGAAATCTCTCAGGTGGCAGATATACTTAACAAACCGGAAATTGGAAAAGGTGTAGTCAATTTAACTGCAGATGTGAGCGGATATCTGAATAAACCGGAAATTGAGATTGATTTATCAATAAACGATGGACAAATAAGTGGTTTTGATTATACGGATGTTAACGTTGTGTTTACTCTCGATCATAATGAATTGAAATCTGAATTCTCAGCTTTGATAGAAAATGGCAACCAGATAAAAGGCAACAGTACAATTCCAATTATCTTTCCCGAATCTACTAAAAGTTTCTCCCTTCCTACCCCTGATAAAAATAGAAATCTGTATTTTGAATTAGAAACTGATACTCTGAATATTTCTTTTCTAAAGGATAAAATATCTGGTATTACAACTCTGGAAGGTCTTTTCAAATTAGGTATAAAAGCAACTTCTACTTTCGATGATCCGCTGATTACCGGAAGTGTAGTTTTAGAGAACGGCAAAGTTGAAATGCCTGAATACGGGATTAAATATGATAATATCACCCTGCTTTCACATTTTGCAGAAAATAGTTTCATTCTGGATAGATTCGAATTCATCAGAGATAAAGGCAAAGCAGCAATACACGGAAAAGTTAACTTCAAAGATAATATTCTTGATGGAATAGAAGATTATTCAATTGATCTAAATATGGTTCAGCTTCAGTTATCTAATAAAAGAGAACACAGTATAATGCTTGATGTAGATTTTAACTTGTCTGGTCAAATTAACAATTCGGTATATCGGGGAAGCATATCCATTCCTCAAAGCAGATTCGATATCTCGAAATTTCAAAAGAGTAATGATGTGGTAGATCCTAATGAACCGTTGTTAGTAAAAGCTTTCGGAAAAGAAAATGCTGATAAATTTACAGAAAGAGAACAGATTAATCTTACCAGTAAGTTTATAAGTGGATTAAAAGGAAAGCTTGTGGTGGATATTCCGAAAAATACATGGATCAGAAGTCCCGAAATGAATATAGAAGTTAGCAGCAATGTAGAGATAATTAAAACAGGCAAATTTTTTGAACTTTTTGGTGAAGTGAAAACTCTCCGTGGATACTATGAATTGTATGGCAAAAAGTTTGTTATCAAAAATGGATCAATAATCTTTTCCGGTGGTGAGATTCCTGACCCATATCTGGATATCTCAATATCACATACTTTTAGAGATGCTTCGCGAAATAAACGTACTCTGGATATATATATCACTGAAAGAGCTATGTCTCCAAAGCTTTCATTTGAAATAGATGAAGTAGAAATCCCGGAAACTGATGCAATTTCTTATCTTTTATTCGGTAGAAGCAGCAGTGATATCAGCCAGGGTGAAAAATCTCAGGTTAACGATGAAACCGGAAACCTTGATTTTGCAAAAAACATTATTGCTAAACAATTAACTGGTCAGATAACCAATAAAATTGGAAAAGCTTTAAATCTTGATGTGATAGAATTCTCCGGATTTGAAAATCTGAAACAAGCTACAGTTCTTATAGGAAAATACATTACCAATGATCTCTTCCTTAGTTATGAAAAAGAATTCTCTCTCTCTCAATCCAAAGAAATAATACCTGAAAAAATTTCTTTAGAATATGAAATTAACAAGTACTTTATTATTGAGGCAACAAAAGGAGATGAGAAAAGTACGGGTGTAGATATATACTTCAAAATTGAAAAATAGGAGAAAAAATGAGCGCAAAAGCAATTTTTATTCTGGTTATTCTTGCTGCTTTTCTGGTAGTGCTTTTACAAAACACTCAGGTAGTTGAGTTAAGACTCTTATTCTGGAAAATTAGTATGTCCAGAATTATTCTGTTCCCATTAACTCTGTTTCTGGGTATCGTTATCGGACTAATACTGGGACGAACATTTTGGCATAAAAAGATAAGCAAGACCGATACTTTATCAAATTAAAAAAAGCCCGGATTTCCGGGCTTTTTTTTTAGTCAATTGTAATCTTCTTGATAGGTTTCGGTTCAATTTTAGGAATTCTCAAGGTCAGGATTCCATCTTCCAGTTTTGCAGAAATGTTTTCTGAATCACAAGTCTCAGGAATATTTACAACCCGCTGATAACATCCAGAGAATCTTTCTTTTCTGATAACAGTTTCTTTTTGTTCTACAGTTTCGTTCTCAAGACAAGTCTCAATAAGCAATTCATTTGCTTTCACGGTAAGTTTCAGATTCTCTTTTTTTATTCCTGGTAAATCTGCTTTTAAGATATATTCTTTTTCGTACTCGATTATGTCCATTGGCATTATTCTGCTTTTACTATCAATACTCTCGTTAAACATCGTATTCACAAAATCATCAAAAAGTGTTATTGCTGGGAACATGTCGTTTACTCTACTGATAAGTCTCATTTTTCACCTCCTATTGAATTTCGATTTCTTTAGTAAACTTTTCATTCTTTGGAATGATCAATTCAAGCACTCCATCTTTTAGGCTTGCTTTAATCTTTTCATACTCACAATTATCCGGAATATATACCGTTCTCAGATAATTACCGGAGAATCTTTCTGAATAATGAATTTTCCCATTTACTTCATTTTTTTCTTCCTTTCTACTTGCTTCTACAGTCAAATGCCGTTCACGATAAGAAATCTTAATATCTTCTTTTCTTATGCCCGGGACATTTGCTTTGATCAAATAGTCTTTTTCTCTTTCGATGATATCCATTGCCATCAGATTTCCTTCTCTGTCATCAGACAGATTATTGAATCTTTTAAGAAAATCATCAAAGAGTGGCATTATAGAAGCATTTTCAGCTAGTTTTTTTGTAGGTAAGAATCTCATTTTGACCTCCTTTTTTTTTATGCAATACAAAATATAATCAAGTGGAAACAAAAAGCAAATATTTTTTAGCACTCTATTTATTTGACTGCTAAAAATACATTGTCGTCATCTTTCACCTCAAATCATCCAGTACTATTCTGTCTCTTTGTCTGAATCTAGTATTTTACCCATATTTGGATTTATTCCATTTTTATTCTTGACACATAATAACGAATTACAAATCTGTCTTGAAAGGAGGATGTATGCAATTCATTGGACAAAGAATCAGAAAGATAAGGAAAGAATTAAATCTTTCTCAGGGAGAATTTGCTGAAAAACTCAACTTACATGACTTTACCAGAATCAGCGATATAGAAAGAGGCAAGCCTTCTCCCTCCGCTGAAGTATTATCAGATATAACTATTCAATTCAATGTTAATGCAGACTGGATTCTTTCCGGACTCGGCTCTATTTTCAAAAAAGAGAACTCTGCTTCCGGCAAACTTAACAATCTACAACTAATCCTTGATAGCAAACTCAAAGAAATATCCGGCAACAGACAACAAGTTACAGAGGGCGACCTTTTCGAAATTCCTGTAGTTGCAGAAATTGCCGCCGGACCTCCGGTAGCTGCTACAGAACATGACAATATAGGAACTTTGGCAGTTAGCAGATATTTGGTTAAGAATCGTAATGATTACGTTTGTTTTCGGGTCAACGGACGTAGTATGGAGCCAGACATCCACCACGGCGATATTCTACTGATAAATAAAAACTGCACCTGGCGACAGGCTATGCAGTCAATTGTTGCAGTGAACGTCAATGGAGAAATAACACTAAAGAAACGCAATCTCGATAGTAGTAATCGCATGATTATTCTGAACTCCACCAATCAAAGCTATAGCCCAATTGTAATAGATCCGGAAAGTCAGCAGGATATACAATTAATCGGGAGTTTAGCATATCTTTTTAGAAAATACTAATTTTAAAATAAGGAAGCAGTAAAAAAAATATGCCAGCTCAGATCATTATCGCTGCTTCCTTGTTTTTCACTACTTTTCTGGTTCTTTTTTTAGTGGTCAATACTCAATTCTATCTAAAACTTTTTTATTTTGCATTCTATATCTTTAGGAGGTTTCATTGAACATTCTGGCAATAGATACTTCATCCAGTTGTGGCAGCATTGCCATAAGTAACGATAATAATATCAGATACATAAGTTATCTTGATTTACAGACCACTCATTCCGAACGTCTCATGCCCCAGATCGATTATGGTCTGAAACAGGCAGAAATGAAAATTAATCAAATTAATCTGGTGGCATATTCCAATGGTCCCGGTTCATTTACAGGAATCCGTATTGGTCTCGCAACAGCTAAAGGGATTTGCTTTGCATTGGGAATACCACTAGTTTCTTTCAACACCCTGGAAATTCTGGCGTATAGTTTTAAAGGATATTCACGAAATATTCTGGCATTTATGGATGCCAGAATGAACGAAGTCTATGCAGCTTTATACACTCCGGAATTGAAAGAAATCATTGCACCCTGTAAC
>JAQVBK010000099.1 GCA_028690365.1 Candidatus Cloacimonadota bacterium | reverse complement strand
CTATGGACCAGTCAGTACCTTCTATAGGGCTGTAGCCCATATATCGGTTTTCTCCCTGATAATAATAACCCTCAAATCCTTTAATTCCCTTTATCATATTTCTCATTACTACTGCAAGGGTTTCAAATTCTTTTTTTGTTTTAGATTCTTCGATGTAATTAACTTGATTCATTATTAAATCTCGGTTGTTGTGTGATATGAGAGTTCCTTTACCGTCAATGATATAGGAATAGCCATTCTCACCGTATTTCAAAGTATCGGTCACATCAGTAAGGATATCTCCAGGAAGACGACCTATTAATACAGAAATGATTCTGCCACTTGTGTCTTTAATGGGAGTTGCGACCATAATAACTGCACTATTAGTGACTCTGCTGATCAGTACACTGGACATGGCGGTGATTCCGGTCATTGCTTTTTTAATGTAATCACGATCACCTAATTCTGCTTCTGTTCCGTCAGGATATTTTGCCTTTCCGTTCATATCAACAATTCCCATACCTATGAAGTCGGTTCTGTTGACTTCGTTAATCAATGCCGGTTTCTGTTGATTTTCCCAGTCCATAGTTCTAATTACGTTACGATTAGCAATAGCTTCTAACACAATTTTTTGAATATCGATACTGGATACTACTTGTTCCGAGCCTTGTTCAGCAAATTCGACAATAGCGTATTCCAATTGTGCCATTAATGCATTTGATGACTGCATATAAGCAATAATTCCAATACTCAGTGAGATCAAAATCACTATAAAAGCTACAAAAATCATTATTCTTGTTTTGATCTTGAGATTCTGAAACATAATCCCTCCCTTATTTTTTTATGTTTTTAATCTGTTCATAGAAAAAAATTAAATGTTATTATTGTCAAGATTGTTGTTAAAATGATCTGAAATATAAATCCTCCGGCTAATCTTGTGATGACAAAAATATAGAGTGTAAATTGCCGATGAAAAGCAATTATTTCAAAATTACAAATTTTCTTTTCAATTCAATGTTTTCTGTTTTAAGTACACATGTATAAATGCCACTTTCCATCAATAAATCAGCATTTTCTGTATTATTCCAAATAATAGAATATTCTCCTTTTTCCAGGTATGAATCGATTTGTCGGGAAATTTCTATTCCCTTGCTGTTTTCTATGAATAATTTGACGTAACTGTCTTCAGTAATTGAGAAAATTATACCGGTCTGATTTTTTGAATAATCCGAATAGATACTGAGTACATCTTCTAAATGATCTGATTCTATGTTCTGTGCCGGCAAGACTGTAATAGGGAGGGTTTCTTTCTGGGAATTTACAGTTAAATCTATTTCCAGTTTATAGGGAATAACGGCTGTCAGGGGGATTTTAAGCAAAGGAATCAGTTCATCCTCATCTTCTGATAAAAACTTCTCAGGATCAACTCCGGTGTTGCATAAACTCATTTTAAATTCAGATGAATCATTTTGAAACACACTCAAAAAAGAATTGTCCAAAATTATGGGACTGTCTATTTCAACATATTTTGTGGGAATTTTCAGTTCAAGCCCCATTAGAAAACCATCATAAAACAAGCTTATAAAACCTTCTTCATAAGAAGCATAAACTGAAGCGGAACTAATTCCGGGTCGATATACAACCGGTAATTCGTTAATCCAATTTTCGTTATAATTGAGAATTATCCCGGCATCCAGTGCCTGAATTTTTCCATTTTGATCAAGGTCTGCTCTATTGCTGCGGCTGATTTTTCCAAAATCTTCACCTGTAACAATTCCGGCTGAGTGATTAAGAATCAGCACAGCATCGTTTTCGTCAATTCTATTGTTAAAATCAACATCTCCCCAGAAAGTATCTTGCCATAAATAAGAAAAGCCCCGGTTACTGAAATCATTTTCATCAGACAAATTTACTGATATTTCTATTGAGGCAATCGAATCTGAAAACATTTCTCCATTCTTCTGAAAAATCTGACCGGCTGTCAGTCCCAGAATTCCGGCATTTCTGCTTCCATTGTGGAACAGTCTGTCAGACAATGCAATAAAATCAATTTTGGACAGGGCGAGATTTTGATCATCGCTGAAGTTGAGCAGTTTCCATGTTTCTCCGTAATCTTCTGAGCAAAACAGAATGGGATAGTTAAAATTCAATTCAGAATCTGAGTTAGTGAAACTATTAAAAGAAGCCATAATCCAGTTCCCTGAAGTTGTCAAATATGAAGTGCCTCCCAGTGAGGAATTACTGTCATTGAACGAGAGTTTATAACTAGCTTCAAGCGAAAAAATATTTTGATTCACAAAGGAGTTTTTTTCATTCTCTGAAAAACAAATATGGTTAACAAAGATGTGGAACGGCAAAGAATCAGTTGTAAAAGGACAAATCAGATGTAAATTATTCCTGCTATCAAAGCTGCTCCGAAAATCATATCTGTTTTCTGGAGTTGCTGCGATGGAGTTTTTAGAATTACTGTTTTCCTGATTAGACAGGATCATTTCTGAATCGTAAATGTGCTTTGTCCATTTCCCTTTTCCGAAAAGGGAGTTAGTCAGAAAAGCAAATTCATATTTGCCTGCTCTATTTTTCTGAAATCCTGTTATGGCTAGCTTTCCCGATACCGAAACATTGAAATCCTTCATGATAAATAATTCTTTAGATTCCTCTCTGGAATTTATACTAGCTTCAGTCCAATTATTGTGATAATTTCTCTGGGTTTGTTCGATTAACGGGAAGCTCATAGATTGGGAGTTATCGATAAAAATTTCTTCTGTAAATTCGAAGTCCCGGTAGAAAAGCCTAAGCAAACCGCAATGAGCAGAATCAATTGTTTGGTTGATTAATATATAGAGGCGTCTTTTCCCTTCAACCGGAGCAGGACCTATCTTTGTTTTTATCACTAACTCATCCGATTTACAATCTGTTGAAAATAGACGAAATGGTTGTTCCAGCAATCCCGGGCTGTTAAGCAGATGAAACTTATCCAGTGAAACCATGATGTCTGTTTTTTCACTGCGCAGTGCAGGACTTGCCCATATTATGAAAGGATTATTAGTACATTTGTCTATAGTTATATCACTGGAAAGTAATTTTTTTGAGTAGTCATTCAGAAGTACAGGCTTAAATAAATTGATTCCATCTATAAAACCAAGTTCGGTAGTCGTTTCTGAATATTTCTCAGAAAAAAAAGAAGCGAGATAATAAGAACCTGGTTCATCTGGAAAGAATCTGTCTGAGACCTCTAACGGGAGAATCAGATAAGAACCATCAGTCAGGATGATTGGTTTGGGCTTACTTATTTCAGCTTTGATTGATTGGAATACCGATAGATGATTTCTGCTGAGGAAAGGGTTATTTTCTTTGATGGTATCAGTTAAAACTTCATTGAATAAAAATAAAACTATTCCCAGAATAAAATTAAGTTTTTTGTGAAAAGGTTTGAGAGAATTTAACAAGCGCATCTGCCTTTATTTTTTTTCCCTGATGAAATATTTCTTTAATAAGAAACTAAACACCAAAAAAACTATACCCAGTGACAAAGCAAGGAAATGTCTGAAGAAAAAACCAGCAATAATAAATAAAAAACCTATTGTTGATAATAATTTGAAATCAGGTGATTTTGGGCATCTTTTGTTGAGCATGAAAAACATTATCATGAATGCTGTCGCAAAAATAAGTAAAACAAGAATCACTATTAAATCAGCTGTCATTGTGGTCAGATATTATTCTTTGATGAATCTTTAGTATCTTTGCTGTCTGAAGAATTTTCTTCCTTGTTTTCAGGAGCTTCTTCTTCAGCGGGAAGGCCTCTAGCAATTCTGAGAAGTCGGTTTACCTGAAAATCAGATTTATGCATAAGATCTGTCATTTCATCAAAAAATTCATGGAGTTGTTCATTGTGCTCATCGACTTCAATTTCATAATGTAGGCTATATGATTGTGCACTAATCCAGTTAGTGAGATAAAGCAGGTGGATTAAATCTTCGAAAGCCTCTTTATTGAACCACAAAACATTGTTAAATTCGTTTACATCAAGGAAAATAGCACAATCTTCATCATCAAAAATTTCTTTCAGGAGATAATAGATACTTTCAGTATTTAGTGATTGCCAGAGATTCTGGTTTTGTACAGCGATCTTAAGAAGATTCAACCAACGGGAGTGATTAGTGCCGGGTTCAATCCGGTAGAGAGTTTCCATGATGGAGTCTTCAAGCAGAAGAGATTCTATCCAGCCTTTACTGATCCAGCCTGAATCTTCACTGAGAGCCATTGCACCAATACTTCTCAAAACAATCCAGTGATAAGAGAGAACGACAAAAAGTTCAGATTTTGATACTATTTTGGTAATGAGTTTAACATTATCGTGTAGATTGTCTGTTTCTTCCGGTAGAGAAAACCAGATAAAGAAATCATCCATAATTTGACTGAATAATTCATCGGATGGGGAATCGGTTTCGTTGTATATTGAAATATTGCGATAAAAATCTTTAATACTGTTTTCCAGCTGTGTTTCGGTTAAAAACTCGTTGATTGAGATATTTTTATCTATACGATAATCATTTAAATCCTTAATAAAATCTACTTCTATCAAACGTCTGAAAGAATCAATAACAGGATAGAGAGCCATCTTTTTCATTTCCAGGTAGATGTCGACAGAACCGGAACCGTTCAGGTGATGATTGAGTTTTTCAAATCTGTGCGATTCATCATCTGCTACTTGATGCATATCCCAGAATACTTTATATTCGTAGGCTCTCAGTTCGAAGTGTATTCCATTACTCCATATATCGGTGCAACCCCTGATATACTGCAAATTTGTGATAACATCTCTGAAAATGAAATAGTAATTGTCATCTTTACTCAACTGGAGAGCTTCAGCAATTCTGATTTTGCTCCAGCTTGAGTTGTTACCAAACACGGTTGCTTCTAAAATTCGTCCTCTGACGGAGTCGTATTTATTGTGAAATAAGACAAGGGCAGATTCATTTTGGTAGCGGTTTGAGTAGGCAAATACATTTTCATTGATATAACCAAAATCTGTGATGAAATCATAAAGTAGAAAATTATCAACTTCCGCAAAGAGTTTTCTTTTACGCAGAATTGGGAAAATTTCTTTTTTGTGTCTTTCGATAAAATATTCATCCGGTTGTTCATGCCATTTTGATTTGGCGTATTCCATTCCGTATTTTTCTACATAACCTTCAATTTGACCATGGGCAAACATCGGCAATCCGGGCATTGTCACCATAACAATGGCTACTCCAAAGTATTTATCATCCTTTCCGAACTGAATAACAGCGGTTTCTTCATCGGGATTGCTCATGAAATTTACAAATCTCTTCAGAATCTGAGGATTAAACTCCAGAATATTAAAAATAGATTCTCTGTATTTGGCGTTTTCTTCATCTTTCAGCATATTCATAAAAGCACTGTTGTAAACCCTATGCATCCCGAGAGAGCGCACAAAATAACCTTCCATCATCCAGAATGCTTCAGCGAGAAGAAGAGTGTCTGGAGCTTCAACTGCTGCTCTGTCAACAACTTCTCTCCAGAATTCTTCCGGCATTAGCTTATTAAATGCAGCTTTTGTCATAGACCAGTTTGCCCGGGAAGGTATATCTCCTCCGGTACCAGGTTCCGGAAACCAGAGACGTTGAAAATGCTTTTTTGCCAGAGTCATGGCAGCATCGAATCTGATGATGGGATATTGTTTAGCAATGTCAATAATCATACGGATAACTGCTTCCCGAACTTCAGGGAGCAAGTAGTTTAGCTGGGCTGTATCATTCCAGGGAAAGCTTGTACCATCATTACCGTGATAAATATATCTGGGAGCACTTTCTCTCTTATCATGAAAGCGGAACACAACGGCTGCATCTGTTTTATTGTAATAATGATCTTCAATTTGAATATAAATGTTGTCGTTATGTGATAAGTTCTCACCGTGAAATGAGTAGGCAGGATAAGGAGGAACCGGAGTTTGAATAAACCAGTCAGGATGTTCAGACAACCAATCTGAGTCAAGACCCGCATGATTTGGAACAATGTCACAACCAACTCTTATACCATATTTCCAGGCACGCTCCTGTAGATTCTTCATGGCAGAATCTCCGCCTAATTCATGGGCAACTGAATACCTTTTTAAAGAATAAGCCGAAGCCAGAGCATCATGATTACCCATTATTTCTTTTATCCGACGGGATGCCTTACTCCTTTCCCAGATACCGATGAGCCATAAACCGGTAAATCCGTACTCTGAAAGTTCTTGCAACTCTTCATCAGGAATCTGATCCAGCGTAATAATTTCTCTCTGATATTTCTTCTCCAATTGATCTAACCAGACATAAACACTTTTGGCAATCATTACCAGTCGGGGCATCCAAGAACTATCTTCAGTAAATCTTTCTGGTTCAAAGTCATAAACGGATTCGTCAAATTGATATTTCTCAGCAGGACCCGGCCCGAAAAAATGTATTTTTGTCTCTTCTTTTAGTAAATCTATTGCCTTTAAAAGCCAGAGATAATCTTCACCCACTAATTCTCTCCAGTTCTCTACGATAAATTCCAGCTGTTTCAATATAGAATCTGGGTGTTTTTTAAATGGTTGAAGCAGAAAATCTATCAGATTCAGATTAGACTCAGGATAGTAAGGTTCGGAAATAACAAAGTTCCTGAAAGAAGAAATTGCTCTTTTATAAAAAAAGTGGTTTCCGAAAACTCCATCATCGAATAGTTCTTTATATGTCTTTGCTGCCTGATTCTGATTATTAAGCCAGATTATCATAAATTCATTGAGGAAAATTAATCCCAGAATATTTTGATCTGTCTTTTCAGCAGCGGTGAAATGTTTTGAATAGATTTTTTGAAGTTGAGAAAAAGTATTTTCTTCTTCATGAGAAGTGATGAATTTTATGAAGTGTCTGAAAAAGTCCGGATCGATTTTTAGTATGTATCCGTGAATTGCTTTTCTGAGCAGATTAGTAATGATAATCAGAGCTTGTAGTTCTGAACTTTTGTAATGTCCACTGTTCCGACTGTTGTTGATCTCCAACACGGTTTCCTGAATTTCTCTGAAATCAGAAAAGTCAAGATTTCCATTAGGGTTAATAAGTTTTGAAAGAATTCTATATTTTTGTACAGTTTTCTTTAGAAGAGGTAAACCTTTTATTTTAGACGTGCTTATATTAGTTTTAAGAACATTTATTTTTTTACCGGAATCAGACACCATATAACCTCCTGAAGTTTATTGAATCATCGACTTGATTATTACAAGGTTTGTAGAACACAACTATTTCTCTGATTCCCAACATATCGTCAAGAAAAACTATGAAGCTGTTTGCAGATTAGCGGAGTAGAGAAAAAAGAAGATTGTCTGCTGATTATACTAATTAAAACAAGAAGAATTCAAGAAAAGCTATTGTCTTTACTTCTTATTTACAGTTTGTGATTCACTGTCAAATCAATCTTTTTTTCTTCCATTTACCCAGCGCAAAATCGACAGCAGTGGGAATAGCCCTGGTAAAAGCACTTAAGGCAATGGCATAGGCGATTCCGCTAAATCCAAGTTTCAGATAAATAGCGAAGAAATAGCCGGCAGAAATCACAATAACGATATCAGAAATACTTGAGTAAATAAAGGGATGAAGAGCTTCACCGCCGCCACGGAGCGCTCCTCCCAGGGCAAAGGCAAAAGCCATTACCGGTTCTGCAATGGCAACGGTCATGAAAAAGGTTCGTCCCATTCTGATAACTTCGGCATCATCCGTGAAAAAACTCATTATTTGTTCAGGGAAAATCAGGAAACAAATTGCAGTGAGTGTCATAATTGCGGAAGCAGTGAAGGCTGATAGCCACCCACTCATCTCAGCAGTACGGGGATTTTTGCGACCCATGTTATATCCCACTCTTGCCATTGCTGCCGACATAAATGCCAGTCCCACAAAGCTTGAAGTCATTCGCACCTGAGTACTTACACTGTACGCAGAAATTGAGACTGTAGCCATAGGCAATAGCGAAATGATTTTCATCAGTATCAGATTGGAGAAATTTCTGACTACTCCCTGAAGCGACCTGGGTCCACCTAATTGAAATATTTTCAGTAAAAGAGATGTGTCCCAGGCAAAATAATCACGGAGTTTTATACCTATGTTGTATTTATGGCTGCTTAGAATCCGAAATCCGGCAACAGATCCCAGTGCTCTTGCCAGAATCGTACCGATAGCAGCTCCGGCTACTCCGTACGGCTTTATTGGACCAATACCGTTAATGAAAATCCAATTGAAAAAAATATTCAGAAAATTGATGAAAATGAGCAGATTAAGTGAAATTTTTGTTCTGCCTACTCCCAGTAAAATACCGGAAACAGCAAAATTAAACATAGTAAAAATGCTTCCGGCAAAAAGAATCATCAAATAAGATGCCCCTGATTCTATAACCGAAGTTTCAGCTCCGAGAAAAAATAGAATCTTACGGGAAAAAAGTAATCCTACTGGTGTGACCAGTAACAGAGCAGTAATCAGCATGATTGTTACTGAACGAGCAGATATTTCTCTCACTTTGAGTGGATCGGCAGCTCCATGAGCATGAGCAATCAGTACCGATGCACCACCGCTGACAGCAATCATGATCACCATTATCAGCATGTTAACTTGCTTTGCCATTCCCACTGCTGCAATTGAGACAACTCCCAGAGCTCCCACCATTTTAAAATCAATCAGTCCGACTGTTACATTCAGAATATTGGATAATACCAGTGGCCAGGCAATTGACCAGACTTGCGTCAGCTCAGAAAATATTTCAGATTTTCTACTGAGTGAGCTGACTTTCAGCATGATTATCCAGTCTGGAAGCAGGTGATAAAAAAACACTTTTCATATAGACTCCAATTTCTTCTGATTTCGATCTCTGAGCAGTTAAGTCTGACTGAAAATTTTGGTCTGCAGATTCGTCAAGGTAGAAATAATGAGAATAGTGTTCATGAATAATTCATTAACTCTTTTCCATAAGATTTTTTCTTTGGCAGAAAATAGCAGAAAAAATTGCTAAGTGCAAAAAAGTCAGAGGTGAACAAATGAGAACTATTCTAGGTGTTCTGCTTTCATTATTAATGCTTAGTTGTGTCTACAATAAAAAGTATTTATTAATAAAGAATACCGCAAAAGAGATATGACTAATCGACATTTCACTGTTTTGCCAATTCCCAATGATGCTTTGTTTATACACAATTCATCCGATGTTAAAAAAAATTTGGTGAAGATGAAAGAGAACCCGTTGCCGTATTGAGAGAAGTCTTATATTCTTATTTGCAGGAAAGATGCGAAAACAATCTTCAGAAAATTCAGTATGTAAAAACAAATCTCGATTATAATGGTTTAGAAAACTACAAAGGCAATCCCAATGTTTTTTAAATTAAAAAGGAAGTCGTTACCGGCAATCAAAAAAAGAGAGCGAGTTTTCGGGTTCCTAAGAAAGAGTATCTGCTTTCGCTTGGAGAAGAGCCGGACATAGTTTTAGTGATCAATAAGGTTTCCTTTAATCGCACGTATCGTGATGGATCTGTAATAAATCCTGGCTTAGCTCTGTCAATGGGTGTAACGATGGGAGTTTCAGCCGGATTATTATTGGAATCAAAAGAGAAAGTCTATCTCAAAAACAAGTGTAAATATATTATTTGGGATTATTGGGATAATGAGGTTATCTCCTGCGGAGAGCTTTTGACTGAAACAGCTCCCTCATTTGATCTAAACACATATCTGGAGAATAGTACTGAAGTCATACAGAAAACAGCGCCAATGAAGTATAGTACTTGGGAAAGTAGTTTTTTAAAAATGTACAACACTATTTTTGACAATTCTCCGTTTTTTTCAATTAAATCTAATACACAAGATAGGAGAAATTGAATTCAGGAAAAAAACAGAAATGCGGTTCCGTTGATTGATTTTACATAATCAGATTTATATCAGTAACTGTGATTCTAAGTTAAGGATGAATTTATGATGAGACATGATGTCAATGTTCTTGTCTCTTTCTTCTCTCTGTGCTCTCTGCGGTAAAATTCTTTTCTGCCGCCGAGGACACAGAGATTCGCAGAGAAGGGAGTTGGAACTACAAAAATTTGACTCCTGACTTTTGGAATAGTAGTTCATTGTCCTTTGATTTACCTTCACTTTTCACATTTGGGTTGCTGAGTGCCACACTGAGCCTGTCGAAGTACTTATCGAAGCGTCGAAGCACACTTTTGTCTTTCAGCTCTTAGCTCTTGGTTCTTGGTTCTTCATCCTTCAAAGCCGCCTGCCTGTCGGCAGACAGGGACTAAAATTCTTCATTTTACATTATACATTTTCCTCACTCTGCCAATCCTGTTCTCCTGGTTCTTTCTTTTTTTATTGTGAAATCATTACTTTTCAAAAATAGCTCAACAAATTGTTTCTGTTTCTGAGGAACTTCGATAAAATATCATATGTCCGCATATTAAGTACGGCTGAATTTTACCCGAGAGTTCATGGTTTGCTTCTTTATGCGTAATGAGTAAGTAATTGAAATCTGGAACCACGAAAACGAACAATAGAGGTGTAATTTAATGAAAATAAAGGTTCTTACAGAAGAAGTTGCCAATAAAATTGCAGCTGGTGAAGTAATCGAAAGACCTGCTTCAGTAGTAAAAGAGCTGGTCGAAAATGCTATTGATGCCGGGGCAGACAAGATAGTTGTCTCTGTGGAAAATGGAGGGAAAGATCTTATTCAGATCACCGATAATGGTGAAGGAATGACTGAAGACGATGCAATTTTAGCTTTTGAACGCCATGCAACCAGCAAGATACATGCTGTAACAGACATTTTTAATATCTCGACTCTGGGTTTTCGTGGAGAAGCTCTTCCCAGCATTGCCTCGGTTAGCAATACAATTAGATCGGAAGAGCACAC
>JAQVBK010000098.1 GCA_028690365.1 Candidatus Cloacimonadota bacterium | reverse complement strand
CTTGGTTAAAGTTTCCCTTTACCAGTGATTTTACCTTCTGACCCTTCAGATTGTAAATGTTTAATTCAACATCTCCAGATTCAGGTAATGAAAAGCTGATAGTGGTAGTTGGATTGAATGGGTTGGGGTAATTATAAATCTCGAGTTCATTTACACCTGATATTTCATTGTCTCCTATATTTGTGTATGCAGGATTATAATACCCATGACCACCATAAGCACCGATATCATTTCTTGTTGTTCCCATTGCCGGGTATAAAGCGTATCCTGGATTATCCGGATCTTCAATATCATTATACAAAATGTCCGGATTACCGGCATCTATACAAGGTGAGTTAGGTTGAAGTCTAAAATCATTATTTTCCGGATCTACGAATAAGGGATCTTCATGAATAACTCCTTCACCAAAAGATTCCTGGCTTATATCGCAATACAAGGCAATTATCTCAGAGGGATAATACAAAGTATAATCAATAAGCTGATTATTCCACAGTATTACATTTTCCATATGAGTTATCGAATCAAATTCACTACTAATACCTCCACAAAAATCTCCAATGTTATGCGCAATCACTGAATTTGTTATACAAACATTTCCTGTATAGGGAAGTATAGTAAGAGCTGTATTTGCCCCTGCGACATTGTTGGCAATAATAGTTTGAGATATTACTATAGATTCCCCACCACAAATTATACCTGAACAACATTCAGAAGATACTCCAAACAAATACAAACAATCAGTCCAGAAGCAAGACTGTGTATGATTGTCGTGTATAAAAAGCTCAATAAATGAAGATTTTTTTGTATATGCATATATTGCACGGTAGTTATTAAACATGTTACAATTACTTATTTCCAGTTCTATTTTCTCATAATTATAATGGTCTTCAACAATTATTCCTGCTTCATTGTCATTTATAATACAATCACTAATATGCAAGACCATGGTTTCTGAATAACTAGTTGAATAAGCTAATATTCCACACCCACCTTCTGAAATTTCAACATTATTTATCAAAGCACAAGTACCTTTAATAAATATACCTATGGAATCAGAATTTGTTACAAATGAATTATTTATTGCTAGGCTGTCACAATTTAATGCTTTTATGCCGGTTAAGCAATTTGAGAAATTTGAGTTATTTATATAAAAATTCATCCCACCATAACCAAAATCAATAGCGGTATTGCATTCTGATATATTGCAGTTAGTTATCTCGATATCATGACACTCTGAATCTGCAAAAATCCCCTTTTCGCTGCAATTGATGATTTCTACGTTTTCTATATTTAATGAGTCTGTTTCATTCAAATATAGTCCTATGACTGAATTTTCTATTTTGATATTTTTGAAACTTATTTTTGATGAGTTTAAAAAATTGATACCTTTACCAAATTCGTTGAGATAACTATCTTCAATTTGAATATAGTGAATATATGAACTATCCTGAAAAGTTTCATTAGTCCTGTTAAATGCTAATCCCCACCAGCCAGTGCTACTTTGAGACATGAACTTTATTGAATCATTTTCTGTTCCTATAGCTATTATTTTACCACTAATTATCAGACCATATTCTCCAGTAAAAAAGACAGAAACTCCCGGATCAATAACAAGACAACTATCAACAGGAACATTTGCAGTTGCATTTATTATATACGGGCTGCCATCAAGAGTCCAATGACCACTAACCGGTCCACCCGGTATCTGAGTTTCCGAATAGAGAAAAGGAAAAGTAGCAACTAACAAGGTTGCAATAAAAATTATAAACAGGCATCTCATAAAAGCTCCTTTTTTAAAGATACAGCGTCTAAAAAGACGCTGTCATATTCATTAAGTTATTTAAGCATAAGACATTTTTTAACGCCCTCAGTTTTATTATTTACATCGAATCGATAGAAATATACTCCGGTGGCAACTCTTTTCTCATTATTGTCAGTTCCATTCCAGGTTATTTTGTGAAATCCAAAAAAAGGGGGGGGGGGCAGTACTTGTTTTGCCCGCATTGGCAATTTAAGTGAGATTTTTTCTAAAGAGTAATTTTTATTGGTTTGATTTGCAGAGAGGAGAGCAAATTGGTTTCGGCAACAGCTTTTGTGCTGATAGTAATAATTTATATAACAATCTAAAAAATAAGGCATTAGCAACTCCAAAACATTTGAAAGCAGAAAAATATTAATTGTGGAATATTGTCAAAATATATTTTGTAAAATTAATATTTTCATATTGGTAAAAAATATCGGGTAGAAAGAGAAGAAAAGATGTGGTAACTTGGATAGAAAAAAGTATGGCAACTTTGAAGGTTGCCTTACGAATTGAGGATGATTGATCACTTATTGAAGTTTCATCTTGTGTCTTTCTTCTCCCTTTGCCTTATTCTTAATCTCTGTCTTTTTTTCAAATTCTCGTTACCATACCTCAGTTTGATAACGGAATCCTTCCGAATCCCTGATTCAAGCATTTGAAATCTCGTCCCTAATCCTTTAGGGGGTTAAATCTCTTTTTATTTAACTCTCCCTGATGGGGACGAAAATAAAGTGTTAGCACGTTAACGAGCAAGAACATTATTCATTTCTTATTCTGTAAATCCTGATTCTGCCTTTTTTCTTTTCACTTTATAAGCAACATTTTATTCATTTTTGCTGACTGAACAGTTTCCACTTTGTACAGATAAACTCCGCTGGAAACCGCATTTCCGGCTTCATCAGTGCCGTTCCATTCTACAGAATGCTTTTCACCGGCAGGCATAAACCCGTCAGTAAGGGTTTTTACCAATTGTCCTTTAATGTTATGAACAGTTACTTTTACATTGCCCGGTTGTTCTACAGAGAATTGGATTGTAGTTCTGGAGTTGCGCTCAGAACCAGACATGTTGAAGGGGTTAGGGTAATTACTCACAGCATTTTCAGTAAGGGCAGAAGTTTGATTGCTGGTACCGGTTGTGAAATCGACAATTATGGAAGCATACATAATAGTTGAACCGTTATTGATGCCATTACCATGTATTGATGAACCATAAGAGTTATCGTCTGTGAACATCAGATGTAATTTACCCTGAGTGTCGCTGATCTTTTCAATCTTGTCACTTAGATAAAAATAAGCTGGAACCATTCCATCAAGTTCGAGAGTTTCAATGGCATTCAATTTGATAGGGTCATACCAAGTATCGCCATAATCTTCTGAAAGAAAAATGTAAAACTCCGGGACGTATGCCCAAGGATAATAATATTCATCACTACTTTCATCATAAAGTTTAGCTTTGGTTCCTTCTGAGAAAGCCACTGCTATCCAATTATCATTTTGTGACATCCGAAAATATTGTTCATAAAATACATCATTGGTTTCATACCACCCTACAGGCCAACTGGGATAAGTAATCAAATTATCTCCAATGTAATTTATCCCCAAACCATCATGATTCCATGGTAGGTATGGCTCATTATCGTCTTCGACAGCATCGGGAGGATATAAACACTGAATTTCCCAATTCCCTTCTTCTGAGGGGTCTTCCGTTGAGTAGTACTTTATTTTTTTTGCAGTTGTGAAAAGCGGATACCAACTCTCCTCTTCATTGAAAAGGGTATATAATAGAGTAAACTGTATGTTGCCTTGATTATCGATCAAGACATTATTATGTGAATTGGATAGAGGAGTAAAGCGCATATCCTGATATGGTATTCCATTCTCATTTAAAAAATAATCATCCGGATTGGTTACCGGCAAAGTCCCGTCATAGACATGGGTGAACCATTCTCCTTCTCCAAAATTGTGGTTTTCAATTACAAACAGTCTGTCCATTGGATCAAAGGGCAGCGCTGAGCTGGAACCGTTATTCATATGTCCCACAATAATTATTTTTCCATCTTCCGAACAGTTTATGGTAAAGTGAACATATATAGATATCCATTGCTCAAATTGCGCTATTGTGAATGTTGTCCAATCATCTTCATTATAAATTGCCAAATCAGAGGGACTTGAGAAATCTCTGTAACTAATCTTCGCTTGCATAGAATCATCGCAAGATGTGTTTAACGGCTTAGAGCCAAACACATAAATTCTTCTGCTTCCATCAATGTCATAGCTTGGAGAATGTCCGATAAAAACTGAAGGCCAGATGAATTCATCCTGCCCTGGATTATCCCAAAGTACGATAGGTTCCGTAATATGTCCGGGAACTCCAAAGATATCAAACTGGTCAACTGAGAGTAGAACTTTTAGATTAGGACTTTCATTGACTTGGGCGTGCCAGACATAAACCGCAGCTCCTGTATCCTGATCTACAGCTATACCCGGAAATCCTTCTCTGAAATCAAGGGATGTAACAGGAGAAGAGGTTATCTCTCCGTCTGGTGAAATATAAGCATAATAGATACGCCGTTGAGAAGTGGAATTTTCTATTGCCTGAAAAGCTATATAGACTCCGTTTTCGGATTCCAGTGGTTGAATTCTTACGGGAAAACTATAACTACTCCCCGGAAAATAGTCGTAAAAATTGGTCGCTATTGATACAGGGGTTTGTCCCCAATTCCAAACTGGTACATTCCTTTGAATTGGGTTAATTCTATAAGCAGTTTCAACTTCAGCAATCCTGGGCAAATCAGCATTCTTTTGCAGCTCTGCATCTAGCAGCAGAATCGATGAAATCAGCGTTATCAGGATTATCCATCTCTTCATTGTTCCTCCACTACTGTCATTTCAACAACAACATCTTATTCATTCTCACTGACTGAACAGTTTCCACTTTGTACAGATAAACTCCGCTGGAAACAGTGTTTCCGGCTTCATCAGTGCCGTTCCATTCTACAGAATGCTTTTCACCGGCAGGCATAAACCCGTCAGTAAGGGTTTTTACCAATTGTCCTTTAATGTTATGAACAGTTACTTTTACATTGCCCTGTTGTTCTACAGAGAATTGGATTGTAGTAGCTGAACTGCGATTGCTATTAGATGGTCTGAAGGGGTTAGGATAACTTGTCAGGTAAATTTCTGGAGTTGGAATTGTTAACTCCGAAGCATCTGTCAATTGATAACCAAAACTTTCTGAGTAATCGTTTTGAGTGTCAAATTCAATTATCATCGAAGCATAAACTAGAGAGCTTCCATCTAAATCACTAGTTAAGCCCGGAATATAGGAATCGTTGAGTGAAAACATCATATGAATTTTTCCATGAGCTTCATCGATAATCTCTATGTAATCAGATAGATAGAGATAGTAAGGCGCCATTCCCAACAGATCAGGTGTGTCCAAAGGATTGATTGCAATAGGGTCTGACCAGGTTTCGCCGTAATCGGAAGAAATCACAAAATAAAGCTCCGGTGCATTTGCCCAATCAGAATAATTTTCATCTTCAAAAACGTGATAATCCCTTGCTTTAGTAGCATCAGAAAAACCAGCAACTATCCAGTTTCCATTTCTGGACAAACGGGAGTACTGTTCCTGATAAATGTCGTCATCTTCATACCACCAGACCGGCCAGCTTGTTCGAGCTGGAATTGTACTCCATGGTAAATATGGTAATCCATCATCAGGAATAGTGTCACGGGGATAGAGACAGCTAATCTCCCATTCACCTTCATCTTCCGGATTATCAGCGGGGATGTATTTGATTTGTTTTAGTACCGTAAAAACAGTATAGTTGATGTTTGTCTCAGTCTGTAACATATACAAAAGAGTGGTCTGTAGATTACCCTGCGCATCATAAAATGCATTGTTGTGATTACTACTAAAAGGTGAAAATCTTGTATCTTCATAATCTCCACCGGGTAGATCTACCGGCAAAGTTCCATCAAAAAGATGAGTATACCATTCACCTTCACCAAAATTTCTGTTTTCTATTACAAAAAGACGGTCCATGTTATCATAAGCTCCGGCATTTTCAGACATATTCTCTGTATGCCCTATAAAGGCAATTTTACCATCATTGGAGCAGGTTATTGTATAAAATGGTCTGATATTACTATTCCGCCATTCATCAAGCTGCGGAATAGTAGACATTGTCCACTCTGAACTATTAAGCACATCTTCCGGATTGATAAAATCACAATAGCCAAACTTTACATTCTCGGAAAGACTACCGTAATAATTTGTGTTGGCATTGAAAGCAACTATGTAAGCCCTTCTTTTCCCATCTTCTGCATAAGAAGGTGCAGGTCCAATCAAAACCATTGGCCAGATAAATTTATCGTTCATATTGTTTTCCCAAACTATTGGTTCAGTAGGAAAAGGGGGATCAATAATTTGATCATAATAGCAATCTACAGTTAAAGCAAAGTCTTGATTAGGATTACCATTTATTGCTGCGTGCCAGGCTAAAAATGGATAACCGGTATCAAGGTCTATGTCAATCGAAGGGAAACCTTCCGTGATATTTAAATTAGGATTCATATCCCAGGTCATAATTTCTCCATTCTCATCTACATAGGAATAATAGGCAGTCCTGATTGAATCAATATTTTCTTTGGTTTGAAATGCCATAAACATGCCATTTCCATTTTCTTCTGTCTGCAATCTTACATTTGAGCCCCGATAACTGCCGGGGAAAAAATTGTAGAAATCTGTTTTAAACGGATAAGGTAGTGTTGACCAATCCCATTCAGGCACATTCCTATTCATAATTAACTTAGGAATTACTTTTCTCTGTTCAACTGTTTTCAATGAAGCAGATGTTAATAACTTCACAGAATAGGCGTTACTGACTACGAACAGGATTACAAATAGGGTAAAAAGATTCTTCATAGTTTCCTCCGTATTTATTTTACATCTGTCGAAATGCCGGACTGATATTTCGTATCAGTTTTACATTATACATTATTCATGCCACAAATGGCAATAGTTTGTATTTTATTGACTATCATTACTTTAAAAAACACGGTGATTTTTTACTGTTTTGAGAGTTTATCACATATGATAATTTAAATTGGCTTAAAAAATCCCATTCTCTGAAAACGGTCATAATTAATAATTTCCAACAATATTAAGGTTGACAGTTTTATCATATATGAAAATTAATCTTGTTGATTAATCTTTGAATCGATTATTAGATGTGAGGGAACCATGCTTCATGATAGAAATTTACATGTAATTCACGAAAACGGCAAAAGCTATTTATTGAAAGAATATGAGAAACCTGACAAGAACCTGAGAGAAATTCTGGGAAAAGAAGTCCTTTTCCTTAAGAATAACAGAATTTCCTATTTTCCAAGCCTTTACGATTATAAACTAACCGGTGATAGTGTTTTTCTCAAATATGATTATATTGAAGGACTCAATCTCTATGAATATCTTTCGGAATTTCCTTCAGACGAATCAATTGTATGGGTAAAGATTCTGCATTTCTTGCGTTATTTAGCTTACTATAACATTTTTCTTGGAGATCTGAAACCAGAACATATTATAATCAGTACTGAATCCAACAACATCAACATTCACTTTATTGATATCACTCCCGACAATTCGATTATTACTCCCAAATGGGCAGCTCCAGAGCAATTTGAAGGAAAAATCAATTGGCTCTCTAATCTCTATTCCTTTGTTCTAATTTTGTCATCCAGATACATTGATACGGAGATACTAAAAGAAAAGGCAAGAAAGTACGCTCTTATCTCCTTACCGGCACACTGCACTTTCGGAAAATATGCTAATTTGCTTCTTAACCCCATCCCTGAATCTCGCTTTCAGGATTTAGCATTTCTTTTACAGGAATTACCCGAAACTACTTTCCCAAAAGTTATTCAAGAAAGCAACTATAATGGATTTCTTCAGTTTCATCGTCTCTTTTGCAACACATATTACTCTGACAATATTTCCTTTGCTTCCACTTTCAGTCTCTTCAGAAAATATGCAATTACTCAGAACTTAGGAGTTCCCAAGTCTGAATCCGAATGTCATCTGCCTGAGATCAAACAGGTAAACATTTATGATATCATCGCTGCCGAAGAAATAAGTTGGAGTCCGGAGGGGTTAATTCTTCCAAAGGAAATTGCAACGTCTAATCAGATTGATGTTAATGAAGCTCTTAAACAAATAGCTAAAAATCATGATTCGTGGAATCTTGTTGAATTTGAGAAAAAATTCGATGTCATTAAAACACTAATTGAGAGATCAGATAACCTTACCCGGCAAGAACTAACTTTTTTCACCTCAATTCTCAGAAGAGAAAGCATGAGAGAATCTGCTCAAAATTTGATCAGAAAACACATTATAAGCTCAGACATCAATCAAGAAACCCAAATTTTCCTACTGAGTTTGTGGTATGATAACACTTTCTTCGACAATGACAAAGTGTTTCATGAGTTTGATGATGAACTAAAACTTGCATCATCAAATATAATCTTGTTGTATCGAAAATTAAGGCTGCTCCTGAATGAAAATCGAATAGCTGAAATTGAGAGCTGTTACAATCGAAAACTTCCTCTTGCACTCCGATCGCTCATGTTGACGAGTCTTTGCAAATGTAATGAAGAACTGGCTAGAAAATATATTGATGAAGCAATCACTGTTGCTTTAGAACAGAAGAATTTCTATCAGACTGCCAATTTATTATCATTCAAAAATCTTATATTGCAAACTCCTGATCCGGACTGGGATTTCTCTCTTTATATTGCACTCTCTATCAAATGTTACACAATTTTTTTAATGATTTTGTATCGCATGTTTGAGGTATATAAAAAAAAACAAGATTTAAAATCTCTGTCGATAATTGTCAGAATTTATGAAAGCGAATTGAACAAAAACACTACAGATAAAACTAAAGTACGAAGTGTCTTCAGACAACTCGGAGAATACTATCTTCTCGTTGAAGATTACTACAATTTTGATTTGGTGTTCCAGAACAATCTCAATTTCATTACCATTGAAATCGCCTTCTTTTTGACACATCATTTGTTGAATAAGATCAGAGATCATAGTTTTTCTTTCACTTCAAAAATTTTAACTCTTCTGGAGAAAAATAACAAATCTTTAAAAAAGCTCTTTCCAGATGAAATTAATATGATAATCAGCTATTTCTCCGTTTGGGCATCCACTGAAGAAATTCAAAGCTTTGAGAAAGCTATGCAGATAAAATGTCTCAAAAACAACTTCTATTCAACAGACACAGGGAAAATGTTAGAAGCTTTGAATAAGAAAAATTATCAGTTTATATTAGCAATCAATTCAAATGACGAAAACCTCAGCTTTTATCAAATGGCAGAAATACTCTATTATCAGGGATTAGCAAAACTACAAATGGGGATTTTTGCTTCTGCTCATCATTCATTAAATTGTGCCCTGCAAATATTTAATCGTATCGGTTTGTTTAACCGCTGCCACGATATCTCAGTCATTATCAAAGAAAAAATCGAACAAAGAGAGAATAGCAACGTAGATTGGATGAATATTATCTCAGAATTGAGTAGTATCAATAACCTGAACGGCTTGCTTGACAATATCAGGAGATTTGTCAGTGAGTGGCTGGGATTCGAGACTGTCATAGTCTTCTTTTATAACCATGGTATTGATAATCTCATTCCTCTTCATACCGGGAAATCAATTTCTGAAACAGAAAATTATAGTCAAACCTTGTTAAACGTTTTTAAAGATATCCAGAAAAAAGAGATTATGGAAATTAGCAGTAATATAAATTCAGTAAGCGTACTAAGATTGAGTATCCGTAAAGCGTATGCACTAAATATTTTCTTTCAGGAAGAAAAAATCGGATTGTTATACCTTCACTCCTATAAAACAGAAACAGATTTGACCAAAAGACAAAAAAAAGATTTACAATCTTTCTTTGATATACTATCTCCTTATATAAGAGAGCTTTATTTTCAACATGAGCATAAAAATGCGTTCAATAAAAAGAATACTGATTTTCACGGTTTGGTAGGAAACAGTAATGTAATACAAAAACTGAAGGAGAATATTCTTCTTTTATCCAGGCTATCATACTCAATTCTCATCACCGGTGAAAGTGGAACAGGAAAAGAACTTGTAGCCAAAGCAATTTATCAGGAGAGTCATCTCAAAGGGAAAATGATTACCATTAACTGCCCAAATATTTCTCGCGAATTGTTTGAGAGTGAGTTATTTGGTTACATCAAGGGAGCATTTTCCGGAGCAGTCGAAAACAGAGAAGGAAAAATAGAAGCTGCTGATAATGGTTTACTTTTTCTGGATGAAATAAGTTGCTTACCGCTTGAACACCAGGCAAGATTATTAAGAGTTTTAGAGGAAAGAACTTATTTCCCTGTCGGTAGTACTGTTCAAAAAAAAGCTAACGTCAGGTTTGTTTTTGCCTCTAACGAAGACCTTGACGAACTTAGTAAGGCAGGAAAATTTCGTAGTGACTTATTGGCTAGAATAAGACAGTTTACGCTGAAAATTCCTCCTTTGAGAGAAAGAAAAGATGATATTCCGCTATTATGTAAGCATTTTATAGAGATGTTCAAAGAAGAGAATCCCGGATTTCATGCCCGGGTTATCAGCGGAGATAAATTAAATGAATGGCATAATCGAAACTGGGAAATGAATGTTCGTCAGTTAAAATTTGAAGTATTCCGGGAAATGGTAGAGGAAAGTCCGGTTGAACTTCCCTGTAATCCCGAGTTTAAATTACATTTCAATGACAAATTATCTCGTGATGAATTGCTGGCAGAATATGCACAGTGGCTGAAGAAGATAATAAAAAATCATGAGCAGATTGCTGATTTTTTGAAAGTAAGCGTACCAACATACTATAGAATGTTGAAAAAACCAAAATGATTTCCTGATCGGGATAAATCAATTGTCTGGTTATTTTTCTTTCACTTCAAGGTACTGGTAATTGAATAAAATGAAACATCCATGATAAGTTTTTAACACACAAGAGCATGATTATCTTATGTATATCACTTTGGTGGAGGAATAAAATGGGGGAAGAAAAGATCAGCTTTGAGCAAGTGGTAGAAAGAGGATGTG